>CAYNEH010000014.1:11691-16581 GCA_964396195.1 uncultured Oscillospiraceae bacterium | reverse complement strand
GGCCAGCTCCTTGTAGCCGATGGCCTGCATGGCGGTGCAGTCCGGCGGGACGCCGTCGGCCAGCAGCTGCCGGACCTCCCGCTCCAGCCCCTGCTCCATCATCACGTCCACCCGCCGGTCAATCCGCTCCCACAGCCACGGCCGCTCCCGGAAGTTCAGCGCGATGGTGAGGGGCGCATAGCGGTCGGGGATGGCCCGGGACTCCAGATTGTGCTGGGTGATGGTTTTGCCGGTGGCACGGTATTCCTCCAATGCCCGGATAATGCGCTTTTCGTCGTTGGGGTGGAGCCGCTCCGCCGCTGCGGGGTCCACGGCCCGCAGTTCCTCCAGCAGGACGGACAGGCCCTCGGTGCGGGCGCGGCTCTGCAGCTCCTCCCGCAGGCCGCTGTCCGCCGGAAAGGGGGCGAACTGCCGCCCGGCCACCAGATTGTCGATATAAAGACCTGTGCCGCCTGCCACGATGGGCAGCTTTCCCCGGGCGAGAATGCCGTCCACTATGGGCACGGCATCGGCCACGTACCGGGCCACGGAGTAATTTTCTTCCGGATCGGCTACGTCCAGCATGTGGTGCGGCACGCCGTCCATTTCCTCCGCCGTGGGCTTGGCGGTGCCGATGTCCATGCGGCGGTAGATCTGCATGGAGTCGGCGGACACCACTTCGCCGTTCAGCGCCTTGCCCAGCGCCACGGCCAGCGCCGTCTTGCCCGACGCCGTGGGCCCGCAAATGACGAGAATATTTGGTTTCATAAGACCTCCCTGCGGGCCCACGGCGGGCCCCACGAAGTGGGACGGCGCGGGTGCGCCGTACAGGCATTTTCGCGTCCGCGAAAATCCTGGCGCAAGGCGGAATTCACTTCCGCCGCGCAAAAAAATCAAAGGGGTCCCCGTGGCGCGGAGCGGCACGGGGCTGGCCCGCAAATGACGAGAATATTTGGTTCCATAAATACCTCCGCAACTTTTCCACATTATAACGGATTTCCGCGGACATTACAACCGCAAACCCTTGTTTTGTCCCCGGCTTTCTGTTATAATATTATGTCTTATTATGGGCACGCACGGGTGTGCCCCACACAGGAGAACGCAACATGGATAATATCGTACTCATCGGAATGCCCGGCTCGGGTAAGAGCAGTGTTGGCGTGGTGCTGGCAAAGGCACTGGGCTATCGCTTCCTGGACGTGGATCTGCTCATTCAGGAGCGCGAGGGCGCCCTTCTTCAGGAAATTCTGGATCGCCGGGGCCTTGACTATTTTCTGGATGCGGAACGGAATGCCATCTGCTCGGTGGACTGCCGCCGCACGGTGGTGGCCCCCGGGGGGAGCTGCATCTGCCGGGAGGAAGCCATTGAACACATGCGGCGGCTGGGGACAGTGGTGTATCTGAAGCTGTCGCTGCCCGAGGTGGAGGGCCGCATCCACAACCTTGCCACCCGGGGCATCGCCCTGTCCCCCGGGCAGACGCTGGCTGATGTGTACGACTACCGAACCCCTCTGTATGAGCGCTGCGCCCACATCACGGTGCCCGCCGACGGTCAGACGCTGGCCGGCACGGTGGAGGCGGTGCGCAGGGCGCTGACCGAGGCGGGGGTGCTGACGCAGACCATGTCGGATGAAGTACAAGAAGCAAAGGACGTAATGCAATGAACTTTCGTGAACTGGGTCTTATCGACCCCATTTTGAAGGCCCTTGAGCAGGAGGGCTATACCACTCCCACACCCATCCAGCAGGGAGCCATCCCCCCGGCGCTGGCGGGCCGGGATGTGCTGGGCTGCGCACAGACGGGCACGGGCAAAACCTGCGCCTTCGCCGCACCCATTTTGCAGCGGCTCAACGGCGAAAAGCGCCAGCCCCGGGTCATCCGGGCACTGATCCTCACCCCAACCCGGGAGCTGGCCATCCAGATTGAGGACTCCATCGAGCGTTACGGCAGCAACCTGCCGCTGCGCTCCGCCGTCATCTTCGGCGGCGTGGGCCAGCAGCCTCAGGTGGACAAGATCAACCGGGGTCTTGACATTCTGGTGGCCACGCCGGGCCGTCTGTTGGATCTCCAGGGGCAGGGTTTGCTGGACCTGTCCCACATCGAAATTTTCGTGCTGGACGAGGCGGACCGGATGCTGGACATGGGCTTTATCCACGACGTGAAGCGGGTCATCAAGCTCCTGCCCCGGGAAAAGCAGACCCTCTTTTTCTCCGCTACCATGCCGCCGGAGGTCATGGATCTGGTGAACAGCCTGCTCCACGACTACGCCCGGGTGGCGGTGGATCCGGTGTCCTCCCCGGTGGAGGTCATCCGGCAGTCCCTCTACTATGTGGACAAGAGCAACAAAACGAAATTGCTGGCCTACCTCATTGAGACGATGAAAATCCCCTCCGCGCTGGTGTTCTCCAGGACGAAGCACGGTGCCAACCGCATCGCGCAGGATCTGGAAAAGCGGGGTATCTCCGCCGCTGCCATCCACGGCAACAAGAGCCAGACCGCCCGGGTGCAGGCCCTCAACGACTTCAAGGCCGGGCGCATCCGGGTGCTGGCCGCCACCGACATCGCTGCCCGGGGCATCGACATCGAGGAGCTGGCCTGCGTGTTCAACTACAACCTCCCCGATGTGCCCGAGACCTACGTCCACCGCATCGGCCGCACCGGCCGGGCGGGCCACGGCGGCACGGCCATCTCCTTCTGCCAGTTCGACGAGAAGGACGAATTAAAGGCCATCGAAAAGCTGCTGGGCAAAAAGATCCCGGTGGTGGAGGATCACCCCTACCCCATGGTGGACCTGACCCCGCCCCAGAAAGATAAGCACGGCCGCCCGGTGAACGCCGAGGACGCCGAGGCCCGGGCCGCCGCCAAGGAGCGCCGCCGCCAGCGGGACGCGGAGAACAAGGCGAAGGCGGAGGAGCGGAAGCTCGCCGCTGCGCAGGCGGCTCAGCCCGCCCCCGTCCCGGCGGAGGAGGAGTCCGCCCCGGCCAAGAAAAAGCGCCGCCGCAAAAAGAAAAGCGCGGCTCCGGCGGAAGCGCAGGATATCGAGATCCATTCCCCCGAGCCGGAGCGTGAGCCCGTCCGGGAGCCGGAGCGCGAAGCGGACTTCCGCCGTCCCCGCTCTGCGGGTGCCAGAGGAGTGCGGCAGGGCAAATTGGAAGATGCCCCAGCCAATGCCGGAGCATTGGCCGGGGACCCCATTGATTTCAAAACCTCGGGCGAAGTGAATTCGCCCTTCGGGAATCCTTCGGATTCTGCGGCGGACTCCCGCCGTCCCCGCTCTGCGGGTGCCAGAGGAGTGCGGCAGGGCAAGTTAGAGGACACTCTGCCCGCGGATCCGTCCATGCCGGTGACGGACTTCTACAAGCCCAATCCGCTGGATTCCGACGTCATCATGGACGCCACCGCCCGCCTGCTGGCCCCCCGGAGGCCCTCTGTGTCCGCCCGGCCCCAGACCCATGCTCCCCGGCAGGAGGAGCGCCCCCGGAACCGTCAGGAGAACCGGGAGCAGTCCCGGAGCGGCAGAAACGGCGGTTCCCGCCGCCCGGAACAGCCGGCCCAGCCGAAGAAGACTGCCCAGCCCGGGCAGAGGCGGGACGGCGGCAAGCCCGTTCAGAGTGAAACGCTCACCCAGAGCGGCAAAGCCGCGCCCGGCGCCGCTCCGGCGGAGGGCCAGTCCACCGCCCCGGCCAAGAAGAGAAAGCGCCGCCGCAATGACCGGCCCCGTCCCATGGAGCGCTCCCTCTACGCCCATCAGAAGGACTCCACCGAGCAGGCCAGTCTGATGCGGCCCTACTACCTCAGTGATGACGACTAAACCGCTCCGGAAACGCCGCTGGCCCATAATTTTGCTGACCGTTGCCCTGTTGGCGGCGTTCTGCGGCTGGTTTTACTGGCAGCAGACCGGCCTCTGCCCGGAGGAGATCACCGCGGCGGACGAAAAGCTGCCGGAGGCATTTGCGGGCTTCCGCATCACTGTGGTGTCCGACGTCCACTGCGCCGAATTTGGCCGGGACAATGAGAAGCTGCTGGCCGCCGTGGCGGCCCAGCAGCCCGACATCATCGCCATTACCGGCGACCTCATCGACCAGTATCGCACCGACCTTGCCATGGCGGAGCCGCTGTGCCGGGGTCTTGTGGCCATCGCCCCCACCTATTATGTCACCGGCAACCACGAGTGGGCGCTGGGCATGGCGGCGGCGGTGGGCATCAAGGAGACCGTGGCCGCCTGCGGGGTGACGGTGCTGACCAACGAATACGTGACGTTGGAGCGGGATGGCCAGACCGTAGTTCTGGCGGGCATCGACGACCCCAACGGCTTTGCCGACCAGAAGAGCCTGACCCAGCTCATGACCGAGATCCGCGCCGAGCTGGGCGACCCCTATGTCATCCTGCTGGCCCACCGGAACGACGGGGCGCTGTACGAAAGCTGCGGCGTGGATCTGACCCTCTGCGGCCACGCCCACGGCGGTCTGATCCGTCTGCCCTTTACCGACGGCCTTGTGGATCACGACCGCACCCTCTTCCCCACCATGACCGCCGGGCTGTATCAGCTTTCCCACGGCCAGATGGTGGTCAGCCGGGGGCTGGGCAACTCCGGGGCGTCCTTTCGGCTGTTCAACCGGCCCCATCTTCCGGTGGTGACGCTGGAGCGATGACATGCCGGGGCTATGCGCCCGGAGGTTTCGCCGCCGCAGCGGCGCAAGAAACAAAATCCGTTTTCTGCCGCGGCGTGTACGTGGCAGAAAACATTAAAAGGGGCCCCCACAAGGCTGCCGCCTTGTGGGGAGAGGAGCAGTTCTGACACGGGTGAAGTTTTCCGCTTGCGGGAAACGGAACTTGGTGTCAGGGACTGCGACGATGCCGAGCATTAAAATAAAACGGGTCCCCGCGGGGCCCGCTTAGACAGAGAGCAGG
>CAYNEH010000014.1:9550-11591 GCA_964396195.1 uncultured Oscillospiraceae bacterium | reverse complement strand
TATGGCAGAATATAATGCCGGACAATTTGATATAGCGGTAGTAGGCGCGGGCCACATGGGGCCCCGCAGAGCGGGGCGCACGTCAGTGCGTACAAGCGTTTTGCCGCAGGCAAAACCTTGGCGCAAGGCGGAATTCATTTCCGCCGAGCATTAAAATAAAACGGGTCCCCGCGGGGCCCGCTTAGACAGAGAGCAGGACAAGAGATATGGCAGAATATAATGCCGGACAATTTGATATAGCGGTAGTAGGCGCGGGCCACGCGGGCATTGAAGCATCTCTCGCCGCCGCGCGGCTGGGTCTGCGCACGGTGTGCTTCACCATCAATCTGGACGCGGTGGGCAACATGCCCTGCAACCCCGCCATCGGCGGTACGGGCAAGGGCCAGCTGGTGCGGGAGCTGGACGCCCTCGGCGGCGAGATGGGCCGGGCGGCGGACAAGGCCTGCATCCAGTACCGGATGCTCAACCGGGGCAAGGGCCCGGCGGTGTGGTCTCTCCGGGCGCAGGCCGACCGGCGGCGCTATCAGGAGGTGATGAAGCATACGCTGGAGCTTCAGGAAAACCTCTGGGTGAAGCAGGGCGAGGTGGTGGAAATCCGCACCGACGACACCGGTGCGGTGTCAGCCGTCCGCACCGCCACCGGCGGCGTGTATTATGTCAGGGCAGTGGTCATCGCCACCGGCACCTATCTCGGGGGCCGCACCATCGTGGGCGACGTGACCCGGGATTCCGGCCCCGACGGCATGGCCGCCGCGCTGCCGCTGACGGACTGCCTGAAGGCGCTGGGTCTGAACCTGCGCCGCTTCAAGACGGGTACGCCTCCCCGGGTGAACCGCCGGAGCGTGGACTTTTCCAAGATGGAAGTGCAGGCCGGAGACCCCGACCCTGTTCCCTTTTCCTTTTCCACGGAGGCCGCCCCGGAAAACCGGGCGGTGTGCTATCTGACCTACACCAACGACCGCACCCACACCGTCATCCGGAACAATCTGGATCGCTCCCCTCTGTACGACGGCACCATCGCCGGCGTCGGCCCCCGGTACTGCCCGTCCATCGAGACGAAGATCGTCCGCTTTCCCGACAAGGCCCGGCATCAGCTCTTCATCGAGCCTATGGGTCTGAACACGGAGGAACTGTATGTTCAGGGCTTTTCCTCCTCCCTGCCTGAGGATGTGCAGGTGGAGATGCTGCACACCATTCCCGGACTGGAGCACGCGGAGATGACCCGTCCGGCCTACGCCATCGAGTACGACTGCGTGGATCCCACGGAGCTGCTGCCTACGCTGGAGTGCAAAAAGGTTCCCGGCCTGTACGGCGCGGGGCAGTTCAACGGCTCCTCCGGCTATGAGGAGGCGGCGGCACAGGGTCTTGTTGCGGGCATCAACGCCGCACTGAAGGTCAAGGGGGAGGAGCCCCTCATCCTCTCCCGGGGGGACGGGTACATCGGCGTGCTCATCGACGACCTTGTGACCAAGGGCACGGAGGAGCCTTATCGCATGATGACATCCCGGACGGAGTACCGCCTCATCCACCGGCAGGACAACGCCGACCAGCGGCTCACCCGGTACGGCGCCCGGGTGGGGCTGGTGCCGGAGGAACGGCTCCGGGCGGTGGAGGAAAAATACGCCGCCGTCAAACGTGAGACGGCCCGGCTGGAGCACGCGGGGGCGGCTCCGTCCCAGGCGCTGGATGAAATGCTGGCCTCCCGGGGCGAAGCCCCCTGCCCCCACGGGGCGCGGCTGGCTGATCTGCTGCGGCGGCCCCGGGTGAGCTACGCAGACCTCGCTCCCTTCGATACGGATCGCCCCGCCCTGCCCCGTGAGGTGGCGGAACAGGTGGAGATCACCGTAAAATATCAGGGCTATATCGACCGACAGGATCGGCAGGTGGAGGAGCTGCGCCGCCTTGAGGGCCATCCCCTCCCGCCGGACACGGACTACGCGTCCATTCAGGGACTGCGGCTGGAGGCACGGCAGAAGCTGGCCGCCATCCGCCCGCTGAATCTGGGGCAGGCCAGCCGGATTTCCGGCGTCAGCCCGGCGGA
>CAYNEH010000014.1:0-9450 GCA_964396195.1 uncultured Oscillospiraceae bacterium | reverse complement strand
AGGAGGTATTTGACCATGAGTGAATTGTGGCTGGAAGTGACCCTGCCCGTTCCGGCGGAAAAGCTGGATTGGGTGTGCGACGTGCTCACCGGCAACGGCATGACCGGGCTGGTGGTGGAGGAAGAGGGCGACTTTCTGCGTTTTCTGGAGCAGAACCGCCAGTACTGGGACTATGTGGACGAGGATCTGGCCCGCCGGATGAAGGGGGCCAGCCGGGTGAAGTTCTATGTCCCGGACAGCGACGAGGGCCGCCGCCAGCTCCGGCAGTATCTCACCGGGCTGGAGGAGTACGAGCCTCAGACCGTCTCCCTCCGGGAGGAGGACTGGGCCACCTCGTGGCAGAAGTATTACCAGCCCATCCCCGTGGGAAAGCGCATTTACATCGTCCCCGAGTGGATGCGGGGGCAGGAGGTGCCCGATGGCCGGGTGCCCCTGTACCTCAACCCGGGGCTGACCTTCGGCACCGGCTCCCACGCCACCACCCAGCTGTGCCTTGAGCTGCTGGAGGAGGCGGTGCGCCCGGGGGACAAGGTGCTGGATCTGGGCTGCGGCTCCGGCATTCTTGCCATTGCCGCGCTGGGCCTCGGCGCGGAGAGCGCCGTCGGCGTGGACATCGACCCCAAGGCGGTGGACGTGGCCTATGAAAACGCCGCCATGAACGGCGTGGGCCGGGATCGGCTTACCGTGTACGCCGGGAACGTGCTGGGGGACACGAAGCTTGCGGCAAAGCTCCGCCCCGGCGAAAATCAGGTGGTGCTGGCCAACATTGTGGCCGACGTCATCATCCCCCTGTCCGCCGTGGCCGGGGATTTTCTGGCGGAGGGCGGCGTGTTCCTCACCTCCGGCATCATCGACACCCGGGCGGACGAGGTGGCCGCCGCCATTGAACAGAACGGCTTTGCCATCACCCGGCGGCTGGAGCGCTCCGGCTGGTACGCTTTCCGGGCGGAACGGAAATAATGGAGCGCATTTACGCGGACAATGCCGCCACGACCGCCATGAGCCGGGCGGCCATGGACGCCATGACTGCCGCCATGGCTCTGTACGGCAATCCGTCCAGCCTGCATCAGGAGGGCCAGCGGGCGGCCAAGGCGCTGGAGGACGCGCGGTACGTTATGGCGGACGCGCTGGGCTGCCGCCCCGGGGAGATCATCTTCACCTCCGGCGGCAGCGAGGCGGACAATCAGGCCCTGCGCTCCGCCGCGGCGGAGGGAAAGCGCCGGGGCAAGCGGCATATCATCTCCACCGCCGTGGAGCACCACGCGGTGCTCCGGACGCTGGAGGAGCTGGCGGACGAGGGCTTTGACGTCACCCTTCTCCCCGCAGACGAAAACGGTCGGGTGAGCGCCGGAGATGCGGCCGCCGCCATCCGGGAGGACACCTGCCTTGTGTCCGTCATGACCGCCAACAACGAGGTGGGCACCATCCAGCCCGCGGCGGAGATTGCCGCCCTCTGCCGGGCGCGGCACATCCCCTTCCACACCGACGCGGTGCAGGCGGCGGGCCATTTGCCCCTCCGCGTGGACGAGCTGGGGGCGGATATGCTGTCCCTGTCCGCCCACAAGTTTCACGGCCCCAAGGGCGTGGGCGCGCTGTACGTCCGCCGGGGCACGCCGGTGACGCCGGTGATCTTCGGCGGGGCGCAGGAGCGGGGCCGCCGGGCCGGGACGGAAAACCTTCCCGCCATCGCGGGGATGGCCGCGGCCCTCCGGGAGTCGGTGGAGCACATGGAGCGGGACCGCGCCCATGTCACCGCCCTGCGGGACCGGCTGGCCGCCGGGCTTCTGCGTATTCCACACGCCGCTTTGAACGGCGGCGGCGCGGAGCGCCTGCCGGGCATCGTGAACCTGTCCTTCGAGTGCGTGGAGGGGGAGCCGCTGGTGCTCTTGCTGGACGCCCGGGGCATCGCGGCCTCCTCCGGGTCGGCCTGCGCCTCGGGCAGCCACGCCGCCAGCCATGTAATCCGGGCACTGGGCCGGTCAGACGCGCTGGCGCTGGGTTCCATCCGGCTGAGCCTGTGCGAGACCAATACGGCGGACGAGGTGGAGCGGATCATCGCCGCCGTGACGGAGTCCGTGGCCTATCTGCGCTCCCTCTCCCCGGAGTGGAAGGCCCGGGAGGCGGGAGAAAAGCCGTGGGAACTGCCGTAACAATGTGAAAAAGCGCCGGTCTCCGATTTTGGAGACCGGCGCTTCAGTTTGCCCCCAAGGCGCCGTCTTTTCCGGCGGAAGAGTTTTATTTCTTCCGCCGCCGGGTTGGCGAAGCTCCGCGAGGTTTCACGACGGCAAACACATGCCCGGCTTTCGCTCGCATGGCCGACCTGCCGTGTTCCCTGCACTTATTTTCTTTTCTGTACGATATTGCCTTAAACGGATTGGGGTGATAAAATAACATTTACAACATGGAATGAAGGCAATAGCAGCAATAGCCAACCATTCCAGACACACGAAAAGAGAATTGATCAAGCAAGGGGGATATGTCCGTGAAGAAACGAATTACCAGCTTTGTCCTTGCGGTCATGATGATTCTGACCGCATTTCCCGCCGCATCAGTGGCCGCCTCAGAGCCTGTCGACTCGGAGTCCGTCTCGGAGTCCACATCCTCGTCGACGTCTGTCGTTTCAGGTCCGACGCTGAAGGCCGTCTACTGGTCCGAAGAACTGCGCGAATCTTTTGACGCCGGTATGTTCGACCATATCGAGGCAACATTTTATCTCGACGACGGAACCAATCGGGAGCTTGTTTCCCCGTCCGATCTTTCTTTTCCGGCTTGTCTCGAGCTTAAGAACTCATATGACAGCGGCACGTGCGTCATTTACGCCGCGCACACCGGTACGGGTGATATCACCTATACGAAGGAGGGCGTGTCCTATAAACTGCCGGTCACGGTCAGCCTGCCCGATCTCGGCATCTATACCTCAACGGATTTCACCGAGGCAAACCTTGCGGACAGCTTCAGACTGAGCGCCTCAAATACGAAGTTCTATGTCGCGCTTTCCCCTGAACTGGTGGAGCAGGGCTATAAAATGACCTCTGTTGAGACCAATCTCGATGGCGAAATCCAGACGCCCAGCATTACAACCGTCGCCACGGCCAAGGTTTCCGCCGACGGCAGCTATGCGACCGTTCAGGTCACCGATCTCAGCGCCGACGGCTATTATCATTTCCTGACGACCGTAAGCCTGTCTGGCGTCGACGCCGGGGGATTCAGGCGCAGTCTGAACATCGAAAACGACATGCCGAAGCTCTACTTCTGCGATGCGGAAAACTACAACGGCGAGTGGACGTTCAGCAAGAGTGGGTGGCCCAACCTCAACTGCGTCCCCGGCGATAACTACATCGGCTGCTTCTATTACGGCAGCAGGAGCCAAATTGAAAACGGTTCCGCCGAACTCGTCAGTGCTGATAAGCTCAGCTCCCCGGCGTACCTGACCGTAGAAGAGGGCAGCGCGTTTGATTCAGCGCTCGCTGACATCGACGGCGTCGTCCGCATACACGTTAACGGCTTTGCGGCGGCCGATGACGCGAGCGGGATCACATACGACCGCGGCAGCGACACCGTCACATTCTCCGTAGAAACCGCGCTCCCTGCCGTTGGCTTCTATACGGAGTCGACGGCGAGCGAGGATGCATATATCTATGAAGACAAGCCGTTCACGGTCACCGAGGACAATCGCACGGTCTATCTCTGCGTGAAGGATACGGACACGACGATCGTCGGTATCCGCGAATGGTATACCGACGGGCAGGAGGACCTTTTCGACGTAACGCCCAGCGGTGACGCCTCCTATCTCCAGTTTACACTGAAAGAAGGCGCAAGCGTTCCGAGCTTCGGCGCCGGCGTTAACGTTGAGCTCAGCGTGAACAGCGACGGCAACCCGCGGACCTACGGGAGCGGTGTCCAGCTTTCGCTCAAAAACGGCATTCCGTCGCTGATGGCCCACTATCTCGATTGGGACGAGTCCACGCAGAAATGGGTTCTTGCCGAAAGCCAGAGGACCGTGACTTCCATCACCCTCTTTAGCGGAGCTTCCAATCCCACCGCATTCCTCTACGGGACTGAGGAAAGCTATGTTCCTGTAGACTTCAGCGACCTCAGCTTCACCGACGGTGTGATCCGCTGCTATGAGGAAAACGGCGCTGTCTGGATCAAAGCTGTTGCCTATGAGGGTACCGGCGCCGTGACCTATGAGAAGGACGGCGTTTCCGTGTCGCTCCCCGTGACCGTTACGCCGCCCTACTTCGGCCTTTACAGCAGCAGCACCGCAAGTGCCGGGACTTATCTTGGCGACGAGATCAGCGTCGGCAGTGAGGGCGGTACGTTCTACATCATTTCCGGCGACGGCCTTAAAGACTTTGAGGTCACACAGATCTGGTTCGAAGGTTCGTCGAGCAGCCGCAACGCAACGGATGACTTTGTTATCAACTATTCTGACGACGGCTCTTACGCGACGCTTGCGACCAAGTCGGGCGCTTTGCCGATGGGCGGCAACTACAGAGTCTCGGTCAGCGGCGACAACTTTGGCAACTACTCTTTCGAGTTTGACCTTGTCCGCACCGACCTTACCAAGCTGACGACGCCGTCGAACCTTTTGTGGCACACGGTATACACACAAAGTTACGACGAAGAAGGCGGCTGGGCGGAAGAAGCTCATACGCGCATGGGCGGCATAAGCTTTATGCCCGGTGAAACGACGCAGAACCGCTTCACCATCGAGCTTTACTCCTCCGACGACAACTACACAACGCCGATTTGTAAATGGAACTGGTACCTCGGCGATGATACGAGCAGAGTGACACACTTTTCCGCCAGCAGCTTTATCTACGAAGACCTTCCCAGCGGCACCTACAAGTTCCGCGCCCGCGCGCTCGCCGACGGCGTCAATTACTCCGACAGCGAGTGGAGCGAGCTGTCCGAAGCATGGACCTATACGTGCCCGTCCCAGTGTTTGCAGGCGCCGGACGCCTCCGATTTCGATTGGGTAAAACGGGACGGCTGCTACGGTTCTTCGTGGAAGGGCACCGGCGAGGATGCCGTGGGCTACTACGAAATCCAGTGGCACAGCTATAAGGAAGGGGAAAGCAGCGGCAATTTCGACATCCCCCCGTACGACTCTGATGACGGCGTATTCACCGCGGATCTTCCGGATGAGTTTCTGCAGAAGATCGGCAACACCGATATTTACTTCCGCGTCCGCGCCATCCCCAGCGACATCACGGAATACCGCGTCAGCGAGTTCTCTTACAGCGATCTGTTCGACGTGAACAAGGTCACGCTTTCCGTGAACGACAAGCTGGAGAATATTATTGATAACGCTCAGACCTCCGCTCAGACCTCTGAAGACATCATCAAGCAGGTTCAGAGTACTTTCGAAGATGATACCGGGGATCTCCGCACCGCCATGGCGGCAGATCTTGACGGCACCGGCGGTCAGGCCTCCGGTACGCTCGAGAAGATCGAGAAGCTGGAAAGCGCAGTCTCTGACGCTGTTAACTCGGACGTTAAGGTGACAACTACGGCGCCTGCAGAGATACAGAGCATTCAGAAGGATGTTACAGTGGTCGGCGCGAGCCTTAACGTTAAGGTTGATACCGAATCCGATTCCGAAGAAAAGCCGTCTGTTACGCTCGTGATCAGCGAGCCGGATAAGGACAGCGTTATCGATACGCAGGAGCGCAACGCCGTTCAGTTCTCCATGAAGCTCAGCGGCGCGGTCGATCGTGACGACGATGCTACAAACGGTCAGCAACTCATTGTCCCCATTGTCATCGACACGCCGGTACCCGAAAGCATCAATCCCAACTTCCTTGTGATCCTCCACAAGCTCTCAAGCGGCGAGATCGAGCAAATCCGCCCGCATATTTACCTCAACGAAGATGACAATCGCTTCCATGCCAGATTCATCGTCAGCAGCTTCAGCGTCTTCGCGTTCGTTGAGTACGACTTCGGCTTCGAGACGGATGCCCTGACAAAGTACACGGACAGCGGCGCGTTCACACTGGCGGCGAGCGGGAACGCCGCGGGCAGCACTGTGCGCTACGAGAGCAGCGACCCGGATGTTGCAAGCGTTGACCCGGACAGCGGCCTTGTGACCATTCACAAGGCGGGCAAAACGACGATTACTGCTATTGCCTCTAAGACGGAGGTTTTCCCCGAGGCCACTGCCGGCTATGAGCTGACCGTAGAGACGGCGCAGAGCGGCTCCTCCGGTACGGTGCCCGGCACAAAGACCGACACGAAGCCTGACAAAAAGGCGGATGACGGTGACAAGCTCAATTTCTCCGACGTACAGAGCGGCGTGTTTTATACGGATGCCGTCAAATGGGCGGTTGAAAACAGTATCACCAAGGGCACCGGTGACGGCACGACCTTCTCGCCGGACAACCGCTGCACACGTGCCGAGATGGCGGTGTTCCTGTGGCGCGCAGCCGGGCAGCCCGAGCCGAAGAGCACCGGCAGCTTCTCCGACGTTGCGGAAGATACTTACTACGCAAAGGCCATCGCGTGGGCGGTCGAAAACGGCATAACAAAGGGTACCGGCGACGGCACGACCTTCTCGCCGAACGATTCCTGCACGCGTGCGCAGATGGTGACCTTCCTGTGCCGCCTCGCGGCCGGTAAAACGAGCGGCAGCAGCGTGACCTTTACCGATGTAACAAACAGCGCTTACTATGCCGACGCCGTCAAGTGGGCGGTGGAAAACGGCATCACCAACGGCACCGGTGACGGCACGACCTTCTCGCCGGACGATCTCTGCACACGTGCGCAGATGGTAACGTTCCTCTACCGTTATTTCGTAAAGCAGTCAGAGGATGAATCCAACAAGCAGCACTGATAGCAGCGGAGCATTTTGCCTGCATCCCCTGCCGGCTTTCTGACGGCAGAAGGATACGTCGTAGAATTGGGATGGTTGGAGTTAAATTAAGCCAAATGGAATCAGCGGTCTAAAAAAATTCAGACTGCATTACTATTTGGGAAGGGACGATAAGGTATGATCAAGACAGTTTTTTCCGTAGACGGAATGGCCTGCTCCATGTGCGAGACCCATGTCAACGACGCCGTCCGCAAGGTTGCCGGCAAGGTGAAGAAGGTCACATCCTCCCACAGCAAGGGCATCTGCGAGGTCATCTCCGATGGGCCGCTGGACGAGACCGCAGTGCGTCAGGCGCTGGAGGGCATCGGCTACCGGGTTACCAAGGTGGAGAGCGGGTCCTACGAGAAGAAGAGACTGTTTTCCTTCGGGAGGTAACCTGTCCAACGGGCTTAAACCGTCCCGCCGGCAAGATACAAAAGACATCAGGAGGAATTTACCATGAAGACTTATAAGAACCTTGCCCTGTTCGCGGGCGGCATGCTGTTCGGCACGGCCGGTATCAAGCTGCTCACCAGCAAGGACGCCAAGAAGGTGTACACCCACACCACCGCCGCCGTGCTGCGGATGAAGGACTCCGTCATGAACACCGTCACCACCGTGCAGGAGAACGCCTCCGACATCCTGGCCTCCGCCAAGGACATCAACGAGGAGCGCGCTCAGGCGGAAGAGGCGGCCGAGTCCGGCGAGTGCGACTGCGCCTGCGATCAGGCCGAGGGCGAGTAAAAAAAGCACGGGAGGGCTGCCGTCACGGCGGCCCTCCTTTTTCCATGGAGGCTGTTATGAAATTCAAGATCAAGCATGAGAGCCGGGGACGCATCCGCGTCCGGATGGTTCAGAGCCGCATGACGCCGGAGCAGGCCGACCTGCTGGAGACGTGGCTCCAGAATCTCCCCGCCGTGGATCAGGCGGCGGTGCACGAGCGCACCTGCTGCGCCATCATTACTTATACGGGGGAGCGCCGGGGCATTTTGCAGGCCCTTCGCGCCTTCTCCTATGAGGACGAGAGCGTGAAGGCGCTGGCAGGCATCCACAGCAGCCGGGCCATCAACCGCACCTATCAGGAAAAGCTGGTGTGGATGGTGTCCTTCAAGGCATTCCGCACCCTGTTCTTCCCCGCCCCCCTGCGGGCGGCCTATACCATTGTGAAGTCCGTGCCCTATGTGTACCGGGCGGCCCGCTGCCTGCTGCGGCGGCAGCTCCGCGTGGAGGTGCTGGACGGCGTTTCCGTTGGCATTTCCGTGTTCCGGCAGGACTTCGGCACTGCAGGCTCCGTCATGTTCCTGTTGGGGCTGGGCGAACTGCTGGAGGAGTGGACCCACAAGAAATCGGTGGAGGATCTGGCCCGGAGCATGTCGCTGAACATCGACCGGGTGTGGCTGAAAACGCCGGACGGCGAGGTGCAGGTTCCCCTGAGCCAGATCCGCCCCGGCGACGAGATCTGCGTCCGGGTGGGCAGCGTCATCCCGCTGGACGGCATCCTTGCGGACGGCGAGGTCATGGTCAATCAGGCCTCCCTCACCGGCGAGTCCGTCCCCGTGCCTAAGCGGCCGGGTACCACCGTGTATGCCGGCACCGTGGTGGAGGAGGGCGAGTGCGTTCTGTCCGTCACCCAGCAGTCCGGCGACGGCCGGTATGATAAGATCGTGTCCATGATCGAGCAGTCGGAGAAGCTGAAGTCTGCCGCCGAGGACAAGGCATCCAATCTGGCGGACAAGCTGGTTCCCTACACGCTGGCGTGCAGCGCACTGGTCTATCTGCTGACCCGGAACGTCACCCGGACGCTGTCCGTGCTGATGGTGGATTTTTCCTGCGCGCTGAAGCTGTCCATGCCGCTGGCGGTGCTGTCCGCCATGCGGGAGGCCAGCGCCTGCCACGCCACCGTCAAGGGCGGCAAGTATCTGGAGGCTATGGCCGCGGCGGATACCATTGTGTTTGACAAGACCGGCACCCTCACCCACGCCACCCCCGTAGTGGCTCGGGTCATCCCCTTCGGCGGACGGGATGAGGCGGAGATGCTCCGCCTGGCCGCCTGCCTGGAGGAGCACTTCCCCCACTCTATGGCCAACGCCGTGGTGCAGGCCGCCCGGGAACGGGATCTCTTCCACGAGGAGATGCACTCTGAGGTGGAGTATCTGGTGGCTCACGGCATTGCCAGCACCGTCTCCGGCCACCGGGTCGTTATCGGCAGTGCCCACTTCGTCTTTGAGGACGAGCACTGCGCTGTCCCGCCGGAGGATCAGGCTGTGTTTGATACTCTGCCCGAGGAGTTCAGCCACCTGTACCTCGCCATCGGCGGCGTGCTGGCGGCGGTGATCTGTATTTCCGACCCTCTGCGGCGTGAAGCCGCCGACGTGGTGTCCGCCCTGCGGGCGCTCGGACTGAAGAAAATCGTCATGCTCACCGGCGACAGTGAACGCACCGCCGCGGCCATCGCCGCGCAGGTGGGGGTGGACGAGTACCGTTCCGAGGTTCTGCCCGAGGACAAGGCCCGCTATGTGGAGGAGGCCCGTGCCGCGGGCCACACCGTCATCATGCTGGGCGACGGCATCAACGACTCCCCCGCCCTCTCCGCCGCC
>CAYNEH010000013.1:0-16831 GCA_964396195.1 uncultured Oscillospiraceae bacterium | reverse complement strand
CGCCCAACTGCGGCATCCGCTCCAGCAGCGTGACGGTGTGCCCCTCCCGGGCGGCGGACAGCGCCGCCGACATACCCGCCGGGCCGCCGCCCACCACTGCAACGTGCATGGACACCTGCGGCTCCGCCTGGCGCCGGTTGAGCCGGAACTCCCGGAACGCCATCGGATTCACCGTGCAGCAGCAGCTCCGGGTCCGGGACATCTCGTTTAAGCACGTCAGGCACCGCAGGCAGGGTCGGATGCTCTCGCCGTTCCGGTGCTTGGCCTTGTAGGGCAGGAAGGGGTCGGCAATGAGGGCCCGGGCCATAGCCACGGCGTCCGCCTCCCCCCGGTCGAGGATTTCCTCACCTTCCTCCGGCGACATAATACCCCCCACCGCCACCACCGGAAGGTCGGTGGATTTTTTGATGGCGGCGGCATAGTGGGTGAGGAGCCGGTGGGGCTGATAAGGTGTGGAATGGATAATGGTAGCCGCCCGGGAATCGGTGTTTACCGATGCGCTGACGTAGATCATATCCACGTAGGGCCGGGCCATTTTAATGAACTCCACCGTGTTGGGCAGGCTGTCGCCCCCCTTGATGTGCTCTGCGGCGCTGACGGAGAGCATGATGACCATATCCGTCCCCACCGTCTCCCGGACCTTGGCCAGCACCTCCAGCGGGAAGCGACAGCGGTTGCGGACCGAGCCGCCGTACTGGTCCTTCCGGGTATTGGTGCGGGGAGAGAGAAACTGGTGCAGCAGCCAGCCGTGCCCCGCCTGAATGTTGATGATATCGAACCCGGCCAGCTTGGCCAAGGCCGCCGCCTGCGCGTAGCTGTCCAGCGTGTAGGCCATGAGCTCGCCGTCCATGGCCTTGATGGGCTGGCCGTCCTTGCGGAGATAGTCTATCGGCCCGATAGGATTTGGGCCCGTAATATATTCCGGGTGGGCCATGCTGCCCGCGTGGTTCAGCTCCACCGAGATCGCCGCGCCGTATTCATGGACGGCCCGGGCCATCTCGGACAGCGACGGAAGCACGCCGGGGTCATCCAGCACCGGGTGCCGGTAGGTGGACACGGCGTACCGGCTGTCCACCGGCGTATCCCCGATGCAGATCAGCGCAGCCCCGCCCCGGGCCTTTTCAGCAAAGGTGCCGATGGCATAGTCAGTGTAGTAGCCGTCGCCATCCAGATAGCTGGTCTGGACGGGGGCGGAAAACAGCCGGTTTTTCAGCCGCAGCCCTCTGACATCCATCTGCTCAAACAAATGCGGGAATTTTGTGGTGCTCTGTCTGCCGATATTGTCAAGTTTCATCTCCGCTTCCCCCTGTTCCTCCGATATTGACGCGTTCTCCCAGGTGATTTTTCTTCTCCGGGCAGCTGTTCCGACGAGCCGCTTAATACATCAAGTATAGCACACCCATTCCCGGCCAGCAACGGGAAATTCCGTCTGTGCGCTGTTTGCTCCGGCATGCACACATCGATGCACCCCCGGAAATTGCAAATAATTGTATTACCAGTTGACAGTTTGTGATTTTACTGCTATACTTTTTTTGATTTACTGCATTAATGCAGGAACGCAATGAGGGGATGAAGCAGCTATGAAGCGGTCTATGAACTTCCGCGAGACCCTTTTTATTTCCATCATGCTCTTCGGCATGTTCTTCGGCGCGGGAAACCTGATCTTCCCGGCCTACATCGGCCAGCAGGCGGGGCAAAACCTGTGGAGCGCCGCCGTTGGTTTTCTGATCATCGGCGTGGGCATGCCGCTGCTGGGCGTTGCCTCCATCGGCATGAGCCGCAGCAACGGTCTGCAGGACCTGAGCTGTAAAGTGGGCAAGGGTTACAGTTATTTCTTCACCTGTGCCCTCTATCTCACCATCGGCCCCTTCTTCGCCATCCCCCGCTGCGCCACCGTTCCCTTCACCATGGGAGTGGAGCCTCTGCTGGGCAGCACGGACAGCCGGCTGGCCCTGGCCATCTTCTCGCTGATCTTCTTCATCATCGTGCTGCTGGTCTCCCTCCGTCCGGGGCAGATTCTGCTGTCCGTTGGCAAGATTCTTACGCCGGTGTTCCTCGTGGTCTTCGGCATCATCATCATCACCGCGCTGATCCATCCCATGGGATCCGCCGCGTCGGTGGAGCCTGCCGCCGCCTATGTCGGCTCCAATGCTTTCTTCCAGGGCCTTCAGGACGGCTACGGCACCATGGACGCGCTGGCCAGCCTTGCCTTCGGCATCGTGGTGGTCAACGTCATCCGGGGCTTCGGCATCGAGGATCCCTCCGATGTGGCAAAGGGGACGGCGCTGGCCGGTATTTTCAGCTGCCTTGTGATGGCCGTCGTCTATGTGGCCACCGTCGTGGTGGGCGCCCAGAGCCGCACCGTGCTGGAGCAGTTTGAAAACGGCGGACAGGTGCTGGCCGCCGTAGCCCGGCACTATTACGGCACGGCGGGTATGCTCATCTTCGCCGCCGCCGCGGTGCTGGCCTGCCTCAAGACCTCCATCGGTCTTGTCACCAGCTGCAGCGAGACCTTCGTCGCCATGTTCCCCCACGGCCCAAGCTACCGGACCTGGGCGGCCATTTTCAGCGGCGTGGCCTTCCTCATCGCAAACCTCGGCCTGACCACCATCATCTCCTATTCCGTTCCGGTGCTCACATTCCTGTACCCGCTGGCCATTACCCTGAGCCTGATGGGCCTTCTGGGCCGGAGCTTCCGCTATGATCGGGCAGTGTTCGTCAGTGTCACGGCCTTTACCCTGCCCGCTGCAGCGGTAGACCTGCTCAACTCCCTGCCCGACGGGGCCCGGGCCGTCCTGCATTGCGACGGTCTGGTGAACGCGGTGTACAAGATTCTGCCCTTCAGCAATCAGGGACTGGCGTGGGTCTGCCCGGCGCTGGCCGGTCTGGCGGTGGGTCTTATCATCCACGCCGCCCGCGGCGGAAACAAGCGGTTCGATCAGGCATAATAGAAATCTCATTTCAAATCGACGTCGGAATAGCCAATTATCTGGCCGCTCCGGCGTTGATTTTTTCACTATTTGTCCAATTTCGGCAATGGATTTCATTATTTGCAATTTTACCCCTTGCAATCCCGTTTCCTGTGATATAATATTTTACCCTGGATTGACAAGGGTATATCATCTGCGGACAGGAGGAATCCATACCATGCCGGCAAAACTTTCAAAAGTCAACCAATCGGTGGAAAAGGCCATTCAGATCATCGAAGTCATGGCCCGGGAGGGTACTCCCATGCGCCTTCAGGACATTGCCCTGCGGACGGATCTGCCCGCCAGCACCGCTCTGCGCATGGTCAACACCCTGCTGGTCTATGGCTACGTCAATCAGGACCCGGACACCTTGCGCTACTCCCTCTCCCTGAAATTCGCTCAGATCGGCAGCGTGGTCGCCTCTCAGTTCAGCCTGCGGCAGCTGGCCCACCCCTATCTGGTGGAGCTGTCCCACCGGTGTCAGGAGTCCTGCTGTCTGGCCGTGGATGAAAACATGGAGCTGGTCTATACCGACGTGGTGGACGGCCCTCACAGCATGCTGCGCATCATGCAGACGGTGGGCAAGCGCGCCCCGCTCCACGCCACCGGCATCGGCAAGCTGCTGCTGCTCAACTATTCGCCGGAGCAGCTGGACGAGCTGATCCGGGTCAGGGGTCTTCCGGCCGTAACGCCCAACACCGTCTGCACCAAAGCCGCCCTTCTCAAGCAGCTGGAGCAGGTTCGCGCCCAGGGCTACGCGCTGGATGCCGAGGAGTACGAGCTGGGTGCCCGCTGCGTGGCCGCGCCTATTTACGACTATACCGGTCTGGTGGTGGCAGGCATCTGCATCTCCGGCCCTGCCTCCCGTCTCCCGACAGCTCACATTGAGAAGATCATTCCCGCCATCAAGGAGACCGCCGTCAAAATCTCCCATCTGCTCGCCTACCCGACAAAGGGCGACAATTAACGGAAAATATAAATACGCGCCGCAATATATCTTGTGATATATTGCGGCGCGTATTCGTTTTTGCGTATTTTTACGGCTCCCCGCTGAGTTTTTTCCGCAGCGTCTCGTTGACCATCCTGGGGTCTGCCTTGCCCTTCAGCTCCCGCATGGTCTGGCCCACCAGAAAGCCGAAGGCCTTTTCCTTGCCGCCCTTGAAGTCGGCCACCGACTGGGGGTTGGCCGCCAGCACACGGTCCACAACCGACTCCACCAGTCCCGCGTCGCTGACCTGCTCCAGCCCGTGGGCCTTCACGTAAGCATCCACGTCGCCGTTGTCATCGAACACGGCCTCGAACACCTTGACGGCGGTGTTGCGGTTGAGCTTGCCCTCCGCCACCAGCGCGATGAGTCGGGCCAGCGTGTCCGCCGTGAGCTTCATATCCTTTGGCTCCATGCCCCGGGCGGACAGAGCCCCCAGCACCTCGCCCATGATCCAGTTTGCCCCCTGCTTGGGCGCGGCCCCCCGGGCCACCAGCGCCTCGAACAGGTCGGCCAGCACCTTGTCCGACGTGATCATTTTGCAGTCGTACTCCGGCAGGCCGTACTCCGCCTGATACCGGGCCCGCTTTTCCTCCGCAAGCTCCGGCTGGGCCGCCCGGACGCCGTCCAGATACTCGTCCGTCAGTTCGATGGGCGGGATATCCGGCTCGGGGAAGTAGCGGTAATCCTGCGCGTTTTCCTTGGAGCGCATGGCGTAGGTGGCATCCTTGTTCTCGTCCCAGCGCCGGGTCTCCTGCACCACACGTCTGCCCTCTTCGATAAGCTCAATCTGCCGCTTTGCCTCGTAGTCGATGGCCCGGGCAATGGCCTTAAAGGAGTTGATGTTCTTCATCTCCGTCCGGGTGCCCAGCTCCGTGCTGCCCATGGGCCGGACGGAGAGGTTCACGTCGCACCGGAGGGAGCCCTCCTGCATCTTGCAGTCGGATACCCCCAGATACTGCAGTGTCTCCTTGAGCTTTTCAAGGTATGCGATGACCTCGTCGGCGTTGCGGAAGTCCGGCTCGGTGACGATCTCGATCAGGGGCACGCCGCAGCGGTTGTAGTCCGCCCGGGTCTGGTCGATCCACGGGTCGTGAACCAGCTTGCCCGCGTCCTCCTCCATGTGAATCTCGTGGATGCGGATGGTCTTGCCCGTGGAAATGGGCACCGCGCCGTCCCGGCAGATGGGCAGGTACAGCTGGCTGATCTGGTACGCCTTGGGCAGGTCGGGGTAAAAGTAGTTTTTCCGGTCGAATTTGCTGTATTTCGTGATGCTGCACCCCAGCGCCAGCCCCGCCTTCACCGCGAAGTCCAGCACCGAGCGGTTCAGCACCGGCAGCGTTCCGGGCATTCCGGTGCACACCGGGCAGCAGTGGGTGTTGGGCGCGCCGCCGAAGGCGGTGGTGCAGCCGCAGAAAATTTTCGTCTTTGTGGCAAGCTCCACGTGGGTCTCAAGGCCGATAACCGTCTCCCATGTCATGCCCGCTCGCCTCCTTTCGGTGTCTGCTTGTGATAGTCCGTATCCAGCTGGAACGCGTGGGCAGCGTTCAGGATCTTCCCCTCGCCGAAGTGGGGGCCGATGAGCTGTGCGCCGATGGGCAGACCCTTGCTGTCAAAGCCGCAGGGCATGGACAGACCCGGCAGCCCCGCCAGATTGACGGACACGGTGTAAATGTCGCTCAGATACATCTGGAGCGGGTCGGACAGGCTCTCTCCCAGCCGGGGCGCCGTGGTGGGGGCCACGGGGGTCAGCAGCAGGTCACACTGCTCAAAGGCCCGGTCAAAGGCCTCCTTGATGACTGCCTTCACCTGGAGAGCCTTCTTGTAGTAGGCATCGTAGTAGCCGGTGGACAGTACAAAGGTGCCCAGCAGGATGCGCCGCTTCACCTCTGCGCCGAAGCCCTCGGTGCGGGTCTTGCAGTAGAGGTCGGCAAGACCGTCGTACCCCTCTGCCCGCCAGCCGTACTTCACGCCGTCGAACCGGGACAGATTGGACGACGCCTCGGCGGCGGCAATAATGTAGTAGGTGGGCACCACGTACTCCATCACCGGGAAGGACAGCTCCACAAGCTCCGCCCCCCGGCTTTTCAGCACCTCTGCCGCGGCGAGGACGGCGCGCCGCACCTCGCCGTCCAGCCCTTCTCCGAAGCACTCCGCGGGAATGCCGATTTTCATACCGCGGACGTCGCCGGTAAGCCCATCCAGCAGATGGCCGTACTCCCCGGCAAGACTGGTGCCGTCCCGGCGGTCCTGCCCCTGGATCACATCCAGCACGGCGGCGCAGTCGGCGGCATCCCGGCACAGGGGGCCCATCTGATCCAGCGATGAGGCGTAGGCGATCAGCCCGTACCGGGACACGGTGCCGTAGGTGGGCTTCATGCCGGTGACGCCGCAGTAGGACGCGGGCTGCCGGATGGAGCCGCCGGTGTCGGAGCCAACGGCGTACCACCCCAGCCCGGCAGCCACCGCCGCCGCCGCGCCGCCGGAGGAACCGCCGGGAACCCGGCTCCCGTCCCACGGGTTGCGGGTGGGGCCGTAGAAGGATGTCTCGGTAGTGGAACCCATCGCGAATTCATCCATGTTCAGCTTGCCGAGGCCCACCGCCCCGGCAGCGGTCAGCTTTTCCACCACTGCTGCATCGTAAGGCGGCTCAAAGTCTCCCAGAATTCTGGACGCACAGCTGGTCTTGACCCCCATGGTGCAGATGTTGTCCTTGAGCGCCATGGGCACGCCGTACAGCGGGCTTTCCGCCGTTTTTGCCCCGGCCTGAAGGGCACGGGCCCGCTCCAGCGCCCGCTCCGCAGTGACGGTAATGAAGCTGTTCAGCGCCCCGTCCCGGCGCTCCACGGCGTCAAGCGCCGCCCGGGCCGCCTCCTCGGTGGAGACGTCGCCTCGCTTGATGGCCGCGCCCAGCTCAAGGGCGGTCAGTTTCTGCAATTCCATCTTCGTCCCCTCCTCACTCCACGGCCTTCGGCACGAGGAAGGCCTCCTCGTCCGGCACCGGCGCGTTTTTCAGCAGGGCCGCCCGGTCGTAGGACGGCTCCACCACATCTTCCCGGAGAACGTTTTTCACCGGGAATACGTGGCTCATGGGCTCCACATCATCGGTGTCCAGCTTTGACAGCACATCCATGTAGCCCACAATCTGCTCCAGCTGGGCGGTCATGGCCGCCTTTTCCTCCTCCGGGAGGGACAGCCGGGACAGCTCGGAAATATAATCGACCATTTCAGTGGTGATCTTCATCGTATCAGTCCTTTCAGCAACTTTCATTCCCCTCGGAGAGCGGAGGGGGTATCGGGCCGAAGGCCCGTATCCAGGGGGAACTGGTTCCCCCTGGAGGGCACGGCGCGCGAAGCGCCCATATTTTCCGCAGAAAATATCCGTGCCCGGTGCTCGGGGCAAGTGAATTGCCCCTGCGCCAAGGTTTTCGCCGCAGGCGAAAACACTTGTACGGCGCACCCGCGCCGTCATGAAGCTGTGCGCCCACCTTTTACGGTTCCAAACGGCTGCGGTCTCTCGGGAACAGAGACGCATACCGCACGTTATCGAGGTTACACAGCGCCCCCCACCCGGCAAGCCGGGCGGGGACCCCATTGGCATCTGAATGCTCGGGGCAAGTGAATTGCCCCTGCGCCAAGGTTTTCGCCGCAGGCGAAAACACTTGTACGGCGCACCCGCGCCGTCATGAAGCTGTGCGCCCACCTTTTACGGCTCCAAACGGCTCCTGTCTCTCGGGAACAGGGACGCATATCTCACGTTATCGAGGTTACACAGCTTCATGGTCAGCCGCTCCAGCCCGATGCCCAGTCCGCCGTGGGGCGGCATGCCGTACTTGTGAATCATGAGGTAGCTCTCGAAGTCCGCCGGGTCCATCCCGCGCTCCTCCATCTTGGCCACCTGCTCACGGTAGCCGTGGATGCGCTGGCCGCCGGTGGTGACCTCCATGCCCCGGAACAGCAGGTCGAAGGACAGGGTGTACTTCGGGTCCTCCGGGTCGTCCATGGCGTAAAACGGCCGCTTTTTCGACGGGTAGTGGGTGACGAACACAAAATCGCTGCCGTACTCCTCCTTGACGTACTGCCCGATGTGGACTTCCTCCTCCGGTTCCAGATCATAGGGGTCCCGGATCTTGTAGCCGTACTTTTCCGCCGCCAGCCGCTTGGCCTCGTCAAAGCGGATGCAGGGGATGCGGGACGCATCGGGCAGCTCCACATCCAGCCGCTTCAAATCGTCGGCGTACTCCTGAGCCAGCAGATTCATGGCATACTTCAGGAAGCCCGTCTCCACCTCGATCACGTCGTAAAAAGAGTCGATATAGCCCATTTCGAGGTCAAGCCCGGTGTACTCGTTGAGGTGCCGGGTGGTGGAGTGCTTCTCCGCCCGGAACACCGGCCCCACCTCGTACACCCGCTCGTACACGCCCACCATGGTCTGCTTGTAGAACTGGGGGGACTGGGCCAGATAGGCCTTTTTGCCGAAGTAGTCCAGCTTGAAGATGTTGGATCCGCCCTCCGCCCCGGCATGGACGATCTTCGGGGTGTGAATCTCGGTGAACCGCTGGCTGTGGAGGTAATCCCGGAAGGCCCGAACCAGTCCCTCCTGAATTTTGAACACCGCCCGCCGCTTCAGATGCCGCAGGACGGCGGGCCGGATGGAAAGCTCCGTGTCCAGATGAACGTCCAGCGTCCGCTTGGCGATGGACACGGGCATGGCCGCCGCCGGGCGGGACAGCACGGTGAGCGTCTCTACGGCGATCTCGTGGCCGCCGGGGGCCCGTCCCTCCTCCCGGACGGTACCGGACAGCTCCACGGCGCACTCGTCGCACAGCCCCTCCGGCAGCGCAGCGGGATCGCACACGCACTGCACCGCCCCGTCCGCCATGCGGAGAGTCAGGAATGTGATGCCGCCCATGTCCCGGAGGGCGTGGACCGCGCCGTGAACGGTGACGAACCGGTTATTCAGTCCGCCCCCCGCAATGTCATGATATGTGGTTGTCGTTTTGCTTTCGCCGGTGACGAACTTCATATTGTTTCAACTCCTCAGAATAAAATAAAAACGCCCCGGATCGTATGAAAATACAATCCGGGACGAAATCAACACAAACGATTCCGCGGTACCACCCGCGTTGCTCCTCCAACAAGGAACCTCTTTCGAGCCTCTGTAACGTGAGGAAGACGGACGGCCCTACACCAACCACCCTTGGCGGTTCGAACCGTCGGCTCAGAAGCGTTGCGCTGCCTTGTCTTTCCGGGGCGGGCTCTCAGTCGGTGACCCGCGTTCTCTGTCGGACGCCGTAAGGGGCGGTCTTCGTCGCTGCCATTGCTTTATCAGGTTGAAGTCATTTTACTCGTTTTTCTTTTTTCTGTCAATGGCCCTTTGGTGCAAAGTGTGCCCAATTTTTCTGTGGCACATTCCGCCGCAATATGTTATCATAACTAAAAAGCAACTTTTCCGGGAGGAATCCGATGTGACGAGCTGGGAAGAATTGAAAGCGGAATGCCTTGCCTGTCAGCGCTGTGCGCTGGCGGACACCCGCACCAACGTGGTGTTCGGCGTTGGCCCGGAAAACGCGGAGATCATGCTGGTGGGCGAGGGCCCCGGCGAGCAGGAGGATCTCACCGGCGAACCCTTTGTGGGTCGGGCCGGTCAGCTGCTGGACGAGATGCTGTCCCTTGTGGGCCTGAGCCGGAAGAGCAATGTCTACATCGCCAACGTCGTCAAGTGCCGCCCGCCCCGCAACCGGGATCCGCTGAACACGGAGCAGGATGCCTGCATCGGCTATCTGCGGCAGCAGACCGCCCTCATCCGGCCGAAAATCATTGTCTGCATGGGACGGGTGGCCGCCAACCGCATCATCCACGACGATTATAAGATCACAAAGGAACACGGCCAGTGGGTGGAAAAGGCCGGGGTCTGCATGACATCCATCTACCACCCCGCCGCCCTGCTGCGAGACCCTGCAAAGAAGCCGGACACCTTTGTGGATCTTAAGGAGATCCAGCGGAAGGTTCGGGAGATCTGCACCCGCACGACGCTGCTTTCCCCCATTGCCGACGACTGACGCAGATAGTTCCGCGGCAAAAAATATGCCGTTCTCCCGCCCTTGCCGCGCTTGAGTCTACCGCACCGGCGCTTTCAAGCCCCGCCGTCAGCGGACGGAGCCGCCACGCCCGCCCGCCGGGCAAAACCTGTGAAAAGAGGAATCGACCAATGAACCGGCCTGTCCTGAAGCTGTCCTACAACGCCCCCGTCACCCTGACCTTCGCCCTGCTGTCCTTTATTGCGCTGGTGCTGGGGCATTTTACCAACGGCTGGACCACCACCCACCTGTTTTCTGTCTACCGCTGCGCCCTGTCCGACCCCATGGCGTTCTTCCGCTTTTTCGGCCACGCGCTGGGTCACGCCAGTCTCAGCCACTTCATGAGCAATATGCTGTTCATCCTGCTGCTGGGTCCGTCGGTGGAGGATCGCTTCGGCAGCTGGAACACCCTTTGGGCCATTCTGGTGACTGCCTTCATCACCGGCCTGATTTACTTCATCTTTTTCCCCGGCTCCGCCCTGCTGGGCGCGTCAGGCATTGTGTTCATGATGATCCTCATGGCCTCCTTCGGCGGTGCCCGCAACGGCGTCATCCCCATCACTACCGTTCTGGTGGCCATTTTTTATCTGGGCGGCGAATTGTGGAACGCCATTTTTCAGGACAACAACATTTCCGAGCTGGCCCACATCGTTGGCGGCATCTGCGGTATGCTCATGGGCTTCGCCCTGTCCGGCAGCCGCAGAAAATAGTACAAGCATATTGGAGGAAGATTATTATGGCAAACGGCAGCTTTCTGGGGCAGAAAACAAAGATCACGGTGGTGCGCAAGCTGAAGCTGGACGACGTGGCAAAGGAATACGGCCAGATCCGTCCGGGCACTGAAACCGGAGACTTCATCCCGGACTGCCCCTTCTTCAACGAAGGGGACGAATTCGTAGTGGTCACCGGCGGCGACGCCGACTGCAAACCCGCAGGCTTCTGCGACTGGGCGTGGGCAGACATCTGGAAGGACGTGCTCATGGTGGCCAATAAAGCCGGTGCCGTCCCCGACGGGGAAAAGGCCGCACTGGCCCCGCAGTTCACCTGCTGTACCGACGGGCTGCGTCCGGTCGTGTTCAAGGTGCAGTCCATGGAGACAACCGAGTAAATCCATATACGAAAGCGGCTGCCGGTCGGCAGCCGCTTTTCACTTATATCCGCTGCGCTTCAGGCAGATTTAGCCGGTTTCCCGTAGTAGCCTGCACTGATTATTGCGGACGCCGGAACTGTCAGTATTACAGCCGCCGTGCTGCACACACCCTGCGCAAGCTCCACAGTCAGATAGTCAGAACTCAGAATCTGATGAAACTGAACGCCATAGGAGCAGAACACCAGCATGGTGATTAACGCACTGCCCGCAAAAGCAAAAATCAGCGTGTTGCTCATGGTTCCAATCATGTCCTGTCCCAGTCGCATCGCGCTGAGAAACAGCGTTTTCCTCTTTGGCTGTCCGGAGGCAAGCGCCACCTCGCGCACGGCGGACAGCACCGACACCGCCACATCCATGACCGCACCCAGCGATGCTATCATCATCCCTGCAAACAGGAGCATCCGGATATTCAGTCCGGTATTCTGCGCAATCAGGAGAAGACCTTCTGCACTGTCCGTCTGAAAGCCCGTCAGATGCAGAAGCTGTGAGAAAACAGCAAACAGCCCGCAGGCAATCAGCTCGCCGATCATTGTAGCACAAATGCTCAGCAGGCACTGCACGGAAACGCTGTGAATCAGAAGCAGGGTGACTGATGTGGACAGGAGCACCGTCACAAGCCCCATTCCCACAGGGGAGGCTCCGCTGTACAAAGAGGGAAGCAGCACGCGCAGAATGAACGCCAATGTAAACAGGATAGACAGGCAGGCGTCTGCGCCCTTGCGCCGTCCGACGAGAACCAGGAGCAGCACAAACACCGCAGCCAGCCCCATCAGCGGAATCGTGCGGTCGTAGTTATACACCGTGTAATAAGGAGCGGCATTATCCGGCTCATCCGCACAGATGATGGCGCTGTCCCCCTTTTTCAGCAGTATATTGTGCGTCTCAGTGAGGTAGTTGGTCAGGGTAACCTCCTGTCCGTCCGACAGACGAACCCGCAGTGTCTGCTCTCCCAGCTTCTGCCCGGTTCCCATGGTGCTGCTGCTCAGCGTTTCGGATGTCACCTCCAGCACAGTCGCCCGGACATAGCGCAGCGTGTCGGTGGCAAATCTGCGATAGCTGCTGCCTTCAGCCGGAAACAGCGCCATAAAGACCACAGCAAGCAGAACAGTTAATTCTATCGCAAGATGCAGCTTCTTCGTTCTTTCTTTCATCTTGATTCTCCCTCATGAACCCGAAGGAGACAGCGGTCACGCTGTCTCCTTCGGGTTTTTCGGCTTTCGGCTGTTACATCGCTGCCCGGTACAGGAAGGTCACAATTTGTGCGCGGGTGCAGTCCGCATCGGGACTGAACGTCGTATCGCCTGTTCCGTTGGTCACTTTGTTTTCCACGGCCCAGCTCACCGCGTCCGCATAATAGCTTCCGGCGGAAACATCGCTGAATTTTGTGCTGCCGTCGGTCTTTTTACCCAGCGCTCGATACAGGAACGTGACTGCCTGCGCACGGGTGCATCCGGTATCCGGACTGAACTTTCCGTCACCGGTTCCTGCGGTGATGCCGTTTTCCACCGCCCATGCAACTGCCTTCGCGTAATAGCTGTCAGCAGATACATCGGAGAAGCTGCCGGTGCTTTTCGGCTCAGGGCATCCCGCGGCACGCCACAGGAACGTGACAATCTGAGCGCGGGTGCAGAGCATGTCAGGGCTGAATTTTGCTGCAGATGTGCCGGAAGTAATCTGCTCCTTGACGGCCCATACAACCGAATCGTAGTAGTAGGCGTTTTTCTGCACGTCCTCAAAGGCAAGCGTGCTTTCGTCCTTTTTGGGGGAGGTCGGCGAAGTTGTGCCGCCCGCGGAAGAACTGCTGCCGGAGCCGGAAGAGGAACTGCTGCTGTCGGAGCTGCTGACAGGCGTCAGCTCATAGGCGGCCAGCGTACCGGAGACCTCGCAGGCGGCCAGCAGCAGGGGGCTGCCGGTTTTGCTGTCCGCGGCGGAGACGAAGCACAGGCCCTCGGGCGAGACATCGTTCACGATCTTGTCGGAGAAATCACGGGAGTTGATGTAGTTGACGAACTTGGCGTTGGCAGGGTCGCTGATGTCGTAGACCATTACGCCGCCGATGCGCTCGAGACCGATAAAGGCGTAGGTCTTACCGTTCACCGTGCCGGTGACGACGCTCTCCGGCTCGGGGCCCTTCTTGCCGGACCGGTTGTCCATCCCGGTCTTGTCGTTGGAGCAGTTGAAGTGATCGGCCAGCTTTTCGGCGGTGACCGTCTCGATCCCGCTGCCGCTGTCGTAGACCTGCTTCAGGCCGGTGTCCGTCACCTCGTAGATGGAGAAGGAGCGTCCGCCGAAGACGTAGGCCTTGCTCTGATCCAGGCCGTCCCACATGGCGGCGTTGAACCAGACGACCTTGCTGTCCAGCTTCACATTGCCCG
This sequence comes from uncultured Oscillospiraceae bacterium, assembly GCA_964396195.1. Lineage (GTDB taxonomy): Bacteria > Bacillota > Clostridia > Oscillospirales > Oscillospiraceae > Enterenecus. The sequence goes on along the minus strand of CAYNEH010000013.1, from coordinate 3,272 downwards.
TGGGAGAAGTCTTGCTCTCCGTTTCGTTGTCCATACCGGCCCAGTCGGCGCGGCTGTCACCCTCGTTGGCGGTGAGCAGATAGGTCTTGCCGCCGATGGTGGTCACGGCGATGCCGTCCGGCATCTTGATCCCGTAGACATTCTCGTAATTTTTCAGCTCAATCTTGTCGTTTTTCTCCAGGTCGGCCTTGACCGCACTGTAATCCTGCAGGCCCAGCGGGTACACGCCGGTGAACTGTGCCTTGTCGATGTCCAGCACGGCAATGGCGTTGGCCTCCTGCAGGGCAACGTAGGCGGTGCGGCCGTTGACTGCAATGTATTCCGGCTCGAAGTCAGTGGAGGGCTGGGTGTCCTTCTGGATGAGCACTCCGGCGGCGGTCAGCGCGTCGCGCTGGGCGTCAAAATCGTCGAAGTACACGGAGTTTGCGGTCATCTTCGCGGTGTCGGGGTCGATGGTGACGATGGTGACGGAACCCTTGGGATCAGTGCCGTTTACGCCCTGACGCGGCTCGCCCTCATCGGCGGTGAGGATGGTGCTGTTATCGGCGAAGGTCAGCATGTCCGGCTGGACTCCGACCTTGACGGTGGAAAGGGGCTTGAGGGAGCCGTCAGCCTGACAGGCAAACAGTGCGACGCTGCCTTCGTCATCATAGTTCGCGGACTGGATGGCAACCGCCAGGCGGGTTCCGTCCGGAGAGATCGCAACGGAGGTCATATCGCCGTAGGAACTGACCATGCTCTTGACATCGTACTCCGTGCCGGTGAGCGTGACAACCTTGTCACCGTCGAGTTTGCCGTTAAGATCTGCGGCGATGAGCTTGCCCTTGAGGCCGCTGACGGCATAGGCGAAGCCGTTCTCAGCGTTGTATTGGACGATCTCCAGGCTGCCGCCGTCGGCGTTCATCGCCTGAGAATCATAGCGGCCCGCCAGCGTGAGCTTGAGGGAGCCGGTCTCGTCGTAATAACCGGTTACGCGCGTGTCGGTGGTGGAAACAGGGGTGTAGGTCTCCTCATCGCCGCCGTCGCGCTTGATGGTGAAGGTGTCTACCACGGTCATGTCCGTGGTGCGGTATGTGGTGATGGTGAACTGCTTGTCCGAGACGGAAATTTTGGAGACGTTGGCCACATGCTCCTGGTTCTGCACGGCGGAGAAGGGGAAGTCAGCGGACACGATGTTGTACATCTTGGATCCGGAGCCGGAGTTTGCGGTGATGTACAGGATGCCGTCCGGGTCATTCACGGCGGTAGGGGCTGCGTCCCGTCCGTTGGCGTACTCATACTTGTCGGAATCCGTAATGGGGTTCAGGCCGTCCATCATGTAGGTGCGGCAATAGACGTGGTCGTGACCCTGGAGCACAACGTCAACGTCCAGCTCCTTCAGGACGGGCACGAGCTGCTCCTTGAACCCTGTGGGATCGGTAATATAGCCGTCTTTTGAATGGGTTGCCACAGTAAAGAGAGAATGGTGGAACACAACGATCTTCCACTGGATGCCCTGATCGGCGGTCGCGGCGATTGCCTGTTCCATAAACTCCTTATGCTCGGCGACAGACATGTCGTTGCTGTTGAGCACGAGGAAGAGCACCTTGTTGTAGACGAAGTAGCTGTCGCCGCCTGCGGCGGTGGTGCCAAGGGTGTCGGACTCGTTGGCAATGTTGAAGTGCTGACCGTAGGCGTTGGAGCCGGAGTCGTGGTTGCCCACGACGGTGGCAGCCGGGAGTCCGGTGAGCACATCGTGGTCGAGGTAGCCGTCATACTGGCCCTCATCCGACGCACCGTTGACTTGATCGCCCGCAGAGAGCAGGAAGGAAACATCGGAGAAGTTCTGATTGCTGCGAATCAGGTTCAGAGTCTCGTCCCAGCCCTCCGTGTCGTTCCCGGCGTTACCGCTGGCGCCGATCTGCGGGTCGCCCACGTAGGCGAAGGAGAAGGAACCGGTCTGAGCGGTGGTAAAGGAGTAGATCTCGCTTGCCTGGCCCGCATTGGTCAGCTGATAGTAATAAGTGGTGGCGGGCTGGAGATCGGTGACAGTGACCTGGCAGCTCTGCTGCCCATCGTTGGCGGCGGTCGGCGTGACACTGTAAATCTTCGCGTCGGCCATCGTGCTGTTCGTCGCGATGGCGAGGGAAGCCTCACCAGCGAGCATGGAGTACCAGGTGAAGCCCATCTGGCTCTCGTCCGCACCCATGGACAGGCTGATATTGGACTGATAGCTCACGGCCTCGTCAGAGATCGCCAGCTTGGGCATGCCAAAGAAAATGTCGGAGCTGTTGCCGTATCGGTTGTGCAGCTCGACTGCCACGGTGTTTTCGCCCTCGTGCAGAGCAGCGAGAGCATCAGGCTCAAAGATCTCGAAGTTCTGCTCCATGGGGTTCCCGTCCGCGACATTGGTGCTGTAGCTGGAGTTTGTCTCACAACCCTCGTCGTTGAAGGCGGCAACGCGGGTGCCGTTGATATAGATAATCGCGGCGTCGTCATACTGGATGCAGCCGACCAGCTTGGTCATATGAGCGATTTGATCCGCAGTGAGCGTGATTGTCGTGCGGAAGTAATAGGTAGTATAGTTGGTTTCATCACCGGGGCACCCGGCGAGGAGGGTCGTCGCACCACTGTGCAGTTTGCCCCTCTTGGAGCCGAAGGCACCAACAGCGGACTCCCAACCGGAATCGTCGAAGCTGGCGGCGGTCCAGCTGGTGCGGTTGTAGCCCTCAGCGTTCGGATCGCCCGCAGGGTCGGTGTTGTCGTCCAGATATTGCCAGACGGTCGTGTCGTCAATTTGTGAAGGTGCCTGCGCACTTTCCTCTTGTACAGACGCCTGCGTGTTTTCCTCTTGTGCAGGTGACTGCGCGTTTCCATCTTGGCTATCCACAGCGAGAGCGCTGGGAATCATGCTCAGCATCAGCGCAAACGCGAGCAGGCAGCTTGTTAATCGTTTCATTTATTCTCTTCCCCTTCCATGATCGTAGCATGCAGACTAACGTGAATGCATGATCAAGGATAAAGAAGCGGAGTAAAATCTACAACCGGATATCTGTAAAGTTTAGGTGAAGGCTGTCCGTCAGATCACGATGCGAATTCGCCGCAAGGTGCGTTATAGTACAAACGGCTTCTAACCGCAGTACCGACCTCATTCTCCGAATATTCACGGCCCGGCTCAAAGGCTGCCATCCAAGTGTTGAATAATAAAAAAGCAGACAGTCTTTCGACTGTCTGCTTCTTTGTGTCGGCACTACCTATCTTTCCGGACCGTTACCAGCCAAGTATTTTCGGCG
>CAYNEH010000012.1:0-16907 GCA_964396195.1 uncultured Oscillospiraceae bacterium | reverse complement strand
CGGCGGGGCGCAATCCTTCCGTCGGAAAAGGCTTTGCCTTTTTCGACGGGCTGAAGGCTGCCTCCCACTGAGGCAGCCGCGTTTTTTCCCTGTTTGTCCGTCAGCCGTCCTGCTTAAGAGCCTGAGCCAGCTGGTCGGGGCAGGACGTGGCCTTGCCGCCGCAGCGGATGCCTTCCATGCGGGCGACAGCGTCCTCCACCTTCATGCCCTTGAGCAGTGAGCAGAGGCCCTGCAGATTGCCGGAACAGCCGCCCTGCACCCGGACGGCCTGAATGACGCCGTTGTCCACGTCGATCTCCATATGACGGGAGCAGACGCCCCGGGGCTGATAGGTAATGGTCTCCATAAACGTTCCTCCTTCGGTGATTTCGAACAGATTATACCCTATCCGCCGCTCACTGTCCAGCCCTGCCTTCCGCCCGGAACTGCTCCAGCTGCTCGGAGTCCTTCCGCTCCAGACTGCGCTCCCCGGCAAGGCCCTCCATGTGGTGGGTCAGCTCGTGGCGCAGCGTGATCCACAGTTCCTCCGCCCAGACCTCCCGGGGCTCATCCGCCAGCAGAGCGGCGAAAGATCCGTAGTAAATCTTGATGTACCGGCCCATCTCGTCGCAGCAGTACTGGCCCATGACGTACACGTCCTCCCCGGCCTCCGGAGCGGGCAGTGCGTCCTCCAGCAGCACCACGCCGCCGTTGAGCCACGCGAACAGCTCCATGGGAATCTGATCGTAATAATCGTCCAGAATTTCGTTTACTTCGTCGATGCTCAGCATCATGTCAATCGTCTCCAATCAAAGAAATCGTCACCGTCCGGCAATCGGAACGGTCCTCCCGCGTGCAGGATAAGGTATCAAGACCCTTCCCGGTCAAGCGCGAAATCTGCATTTTACGGCAAAATTTATACCGGCTTTCCCCGCATGGTCAGGGAAATGCGCTTTTTCTTTTCGTCCACCTCTTTGACCCATACGGTGACCACGTCGCCCACGCTGAGCACTTCGGAGGGGTGTCTGATGTAGCGGTCAGCAATCTGGCTGATGTGGACAAGGCCGTCCTGATGGACGCCGATGTCCACAAATGCGCCGAAGTCGATGACGTTGCGCACCGTGCCCCGGAGCTCCATGCCGGGCTTGAGATCCTTCACGTCCATGACGTCGGTGCGCAGCACCGGGGCGGGCAGCTCGTCCCGAGGATCCCGGCCGGGCCTCATCAGCTCCGCCGCCACATCCGTCAGGGTGGGCACGCCCACGCCGCACTCCGCCGCCGCCTTTTCCTCGCCGTAAGCGCGAAGTCGCCGGGACAGCTCCCCCATCCGCCCGGCACGGACATCGTCCATGCCGTAGCCGCACAGACCCAGCAGCTTTTCCGCTGCAGCGTAGCTCTCCGGATGGACGGCAGTGTTGTCCAGCGGGGATTTGCTGTCCGGCACCCGCAGAAAGCCCGCGCACTGCTCAAAGGCCTTGGGGCCCAGCTTCGGGACTTTCAGGATCTGCTTCCGGGTGGTGAAGGGACCGTTCTCCTCCCGGTACTTCACAATGTTTTTCGCCGTGGTTCCGTTCAGCCCCGCCACCCGGGTCAGCAGCGGTGCGGAGGCTGTGTTCACGTCCACGCCCACGGCGTTGACGCAGTCCTCCACCACACCGTCCAGCGCCTCGCTCAGCCGGGCCTGGGGCATATCGTGCTGGTACTGGCCCACGCCGATGGCCTTGGGGTCGATCTTCACCAGCTCCGCCAGCGGGTCCTGAAGCCGCCGGGCGATGGACACGGCGGAGCGCAGGTTCACGTCGAAGTCCGGGAACTCCTCGGCGGCCAGCTTGGACGCGGAGTAAACGGAGGCCCCGGCCTCGCTGACGATCATGTAGCTCACGCCGCCCCCCACCTGACGGATGAGCTCCACCGTCATCTGCTCCGTCTCCCGGCTGGCGGTGCCGTTGCCGATGGCGATGTGCTTCACGCCGTGCTTGCGGATGAGGGCGGCCAGCTTCGCGATGGCCTCGTTTTTCCCCCGCTCGCCGTGGGTGGGGTACACCACCGTGGTGTCCAGCACCTTGCCGGTGGGGTCAACCACCGCCACCTTGCAGCCCATGCGGTAGCCGGGGTCAAGGCCCATGGTGACGAAGCCCTTCACCGGCGGCTGCATGAGCAGAGGGCGGAGATTCAGGGCGAACTGGCCGATGGCTCCCTCGTCCGCCCGCTCGGTGAGGGCGGCGCGGACCTCCCGCTCCATGGACGGGGCGATGAGCCGGTCGTAGGCATCCTCCGCGGCGGAGCAGACAAAGTCCATGGCGGCGGAGCCGGACTTTACCACCGCCCGGCGGATGGCCAACAGCGCCGTCTCCCGGTCGAGCTCCACGGAAACCTTCAATATTTCCTCCCGCTCGCCCCGGTTGATGGCCAAAATTTGATAACCCTGCGTTTTATTGACAGGGCTCGAAAACTCGTAGTAAAGCCGGTACACCGTGTCCTCCGGCTCCTTGGCCGCGGCCCGGGACACCAGATAGGCCCGCTGGTCGTACAGCGCCCGGAGGGTCTTGCGCAGAGCCGCATCGTCGGAGATGAGCTCCGCCACGATGTCGCCGGCCCCCTGAAGGGCCGCTTCCGCAGACTCCACGCCCTTGTCCGCATCCACGTATTTCGCCGCTTCCGTCAACGGATTCGGGCAGTCTCGCTCCTGGGCGAACAGCAGCAGGGCCAGCGGCTCCAGCCCCTTCTCCCGGGCCATGGTGGCACGGGTGCGGCGCTTCTGCTTGTAAGGGCGGTAAAGATCCTCCACCTCCGCCAGCGTGGCGGCGGCATCGATGGCGGCGGACAGCTCATCGGTGAGCTTGCCCTGATTGGCGATGGCCTCCCGCACCTCCGTCCGGCGTGCGTCCAGATTGCGCAGGTATTGCAGCCGCTCCGCCAGCTGGCGGATGAGCTGGTCGTCCATGGCGCCGTGAAGCTCCTTGCGGTAGCGGGCAATGAAGGGGACGGTATTGCCCTCGTCCAGCAGGCGGACGATGTTTTCCACATGCTGTGCCGGGCGGTCCAGCTCCCGGCTCAGCAGCTCGATGATATGATCCATAGGTTCTCCTTTTCTTTTTGGGTTATGCCGTTATTCCTTGCCGAGAATCTCTTCCAGATAGTTCATGCACTCCTCCACCATCCGGCCGCAGTGGACAAACCGCTCCTCGCCCCGCTGGGCGGCAGCGCGAAGCAGCGGCGCGCAGTCCACGGCACCGTTCTTCTCCCGGAAACGGCGGAACAGCTCCGCCCGGGCATTCACGGGCACGCCGAGACTGCCCATAACCATCAGCGCCCCGGTGATGGCCCCGCACACGGAGCCGCAGCCCATGCCGCTGCCGAAGTTTGCGCCCAGCGCCTCGGCCTGCTCTTTGGTGATACCCAGCTCCTCCGCATAGGGGATGAGCAGGGACTGCGTGCAGTTGTAGTGCTTCTCCGGGTCGGCACGAAGGGCCTTCATTTCCTCTATTTTTGTCATTTCCGTAATCTCCTTTATTTATCTGTTTCTTTGTTCCCTGTTTGGCTGTCGGTCCGAAAAAAGTCCGGGATTGCGTCCCTCCGGACGGCCCGCACCCGTCGGTACACGGCCCGGTCGCGGGGTCGGTCAATTGAAGATTCCCGACTCATCCTGAAACATCTTGTGAACCCGGCGCAGCAGCAGCCGGTGCTCCGGCAGAGCCAGATCCGGATCGGCGGCGATAAGCTCCTCCGCCGCGGCCTTGGCCTCCTGCAAAAGAGCCACGTCAGCAGCAAAATCCGCTACCTTCAACTGGGGCAGGCCGTGCTGGCGGCGTCCGAAAAAGTCGCCGGGGCCCCGCAGGCGAAGATCCTCCTCTGCAATCTTAAAGCCGTCGTTGGTGGCACACAGCGCCCGAAGCCGCTCCCGGACGGTGTCGCTGTGGCTGGCGGTGACCAGTACGCAGTAGCTCTGGTGGCTCCCACGGCCCACGCGGCCCCGGAGCTGGTGGAGCTGGGACAGACCGAAACGCTCGGCGTTCTCCACCACCATAAGGGATGCGTTGGGCACGTCCACCCCAACCTCGATGACAGTGGTGGACACAAGCACATCCAGCTCTCCGGCGGCAAAATCGGCCATGACGGCCTCCTTGGCCTTCGGCTTGAGCTTTCCGTGGACGAAGCCCACCCGCAAATCGGGGAACACCTGCTCCTGAAGCTTCCGGGCGTATGTGGTGACGGCCTTGAGGTCCATGGCCGGGCCGACGTCCGTGTCGCCCGGCGGCTCCCCCTCATCCACGGCGGGGCAGACGATATAGATCTGCCGGCCCAGTGCCGCCTGTGCCCGGACAAATTTATACAGCCGCTGGCGCATGCCCTCCCCCACCACGTAAGTGGCCACCGGGGTGCGTCCCGGGGGCAGCTCGTCGATAACGGACACGTCCAGATCGCCGTAGATGATGAGGGCAAGCGTCCGGGGAATGGGGGTGGCGGACATGACCAGCACGTGAGCGGCACTGACGGGAACTTCGGGCACAGATTCCCCGCTGCGGCACGCAGCCCGGCTGACCTTATCTGCGGCCGCGAAAAGTGAATTCTCCCGGCCTTCGCCGCTGCCGCGTCCCATCTCCGATTGGGCACCTTTCGCGGCTAACGCCGCCCGCTGGGCCACGCCGAAGCGATGCTGCTCGTCGGCAATGACCAGTCCGAGGTCGTGATAGGCCACACCGTCGGAAAAGAGGGCGTGGGTGCCCACGATGACGTCCACATCCCCGGCGGCCAGCGCCGCCAGCAGGCGCTTTTTCTCCGCGCCCTTTACCGAACCGGTGAGCAGGCCCACCCGCACCCCGGCGGGCGCCAGCAGCGCGGACAGCGTCCGCCAATGCTGCTCCGCCAGCAGCTCCGTGGGGGCCATCAGGGCGCACTGGCAGCCGCTTTTCGCCGCAGCCCACGCCCCATAGGCGGCCACCGCCGTCTTTCCGGAACCAACGTCCCCCTGCACCAGACGGTTCATGGCCCGGCCGGAGGTCAGGTCAGCGGCCATATCCGCCATGGCCCGGCGCTGCGCCCCCGTGGGGGCGAAGGGCAGGAGCTTTTCAAACTCTGCCGGGTCGGCCGGCAGCAGCCGGCCCGCGCCGCCGCTCCGGCGGCCCTTCAGCATGGCAAGTCCGCAGGTCAGGGTGAACAGCTCCTCGAAAATCATCCGCCGCCGGGCCTGCTCCAGCGCCTCGAAGGACTCAGGATAGTGGATGTTCCGGTAGGCAAACTCAGCGCCGCACAGGCCGTGGACGCGCCGCACCTCCGCCGGGACGGCGTCGGGCAGGCCGGGCAGGCACTCGTCCACCGCCCGGCGGGTCAGCCCCGCCAGCAGGTAGTTGGACACCCCCGCCGTCAGCGGGTACACCGGCATGATGAGGCCCGTGACCTTCCCGGCGCCCTCCTGCTCGAAGACGGGGTTGGTCATGGTTCGGGAGTAGCCCGACTCCTCCACCCTGCCGTAAAAAACATAGGTGACGCCGGGTCTGAGACTGTTCTTCAGATACGCCTGATTGAAAAAGGTGATATACAGCGTCCCGGTGTGGTCCACCGCCTTGACCTTCACCAGCTCCAGACCCCGGCGGACGCGGCTGAGCCGGGGCGTTTCCGCCACCATGGCGGACACGCAGCAGGGCATGTCCAGCGGGGCCTGACGGATGGGCAGGCACTGCCGCCGATCCTCATACCGCTGAGGAAAATGGTCCAGCAGATCCCCCACCCGGTACAGGCCAAGCCGGGCAAGGCTCTTAGCCTTGGCCGGGCCGATGCCCTGAATGTCTGTCAGCGGCGAACCGCGCTCCAGCGCCATTTCCCCTCACCTTCCCTGATTTTTTCTGTATCATACCACATTCGGCGCGCAAAAAACAGGGGGACGACGCGAAATGCGTCGTCCCCCGCGCACATCAAAAGCCTCGCAGAGTTTCGCCAACCCAGCGGCGGAAAAGGATTTCCTTTTTCGACGATTTTCTTTACGCCTCACCGCAGGCGAGGATAATCTCCTTTGCGTAGGGCAGCTCCAGAATGGCGTCGCACAGCGTGTGCCACTCGTCCAGCTTGTGGGCCCGGCGGGCAAAGTAAATCTTGCTGAGCACCTCATAGTTCAGGGTAACGGTGCGCATCTGGTTGTAGCTGGTGGGCAGAAGTTGGATGAGATCGTACCAGTCCGCCTTGTCCTTCGTCTCCAGGTAACGCAGACGCACCTGCTCCAGATAGGCGATCCAGCCATCGAATTCCTTCCGGGTGGCCTCGGTCATGTGGTCGGTGGAGAAATCCTCCGCAGAAAACGCCTTGGCGTGGATCTTGTGCATGGTAGAGGTGGAGTTGGCCACGGTGCCCACCTTATAAGTGTCGAACTCCTTCCACCAGTAGAGAGGGCCGGTGATGTCCATGGACACCATAATCTGGCGGATGAACTTCCGGTGATCGCTGCCCGACCGGCACAGCCGCCCGGCGAGGGACAGGTCGTTCTCCCCCAGAATGTACTCGCCCTTTTCATTGTAGGCGCTGTCGCCCCGCGCCCAGCTGTTCAGGGGGTTGCGGGCACCCCGCATGGCATTTTCAAGGTTCATGACGCTGACACGTTCCACTTTAAGCATAGTAAAGCCCTCCCGGCGTGAAAATATTCTGTTCCGAGTATAACAAAAAAACGCCCCCGGTTCAAGCCCGAACGAAGCTGTCATTATGCCTATATCGCATTGCCTTACCCTCGGTTGACAAGGGCAGATACGCCTTCCGGCGGCCCTGCCGGGCGCCGGCGGCGTCATCGTCCCCGGTGGGCGTCAGCCCACCGCAGTGCCCGCCGCGTTTTCTGCCGTTTTGCTTCTGTATTTTTCTTCTGCTCCGATTCATAATGGAACATTTTCAGAAACAAGTTCTTATTTTGAAACATTTTTTGTTCCGTTCCTGTTTCAATGCCCCGAAACAGGCAGGATACGGCGGCCAAAAAGTTGGCACAGGATTTGCACTCTTATTTGGCTGTAAGAAGGCGACCGGTATGGGCCGGTCCAAAAGAATACATAATTGTGAGGTATCGAAACGTGGGAAAGGTCAAACTGTGGGTCGATGGAACCCAGATTGAGGCCGAGGAGGGGCAGAGCCTGCTCAATGCCGCTCTCGCCGCCGGCATTTATATCCCCCATATCTGCTCGCATCCCGACCTGGAGCCTCAGGGCGGCTGCAAGCTGTGCGTGGTGGAGATTGAGGGGCAGGACGGCCCCACCACCTCCTGCACCACCACCGTGCAGGACGGCATGAGAGTACGCACCAAGGGCGAGCCGCTGGACAGCATACGCCGCACCTCCATGCAGGTGATGATGGCCAGCCACCCCCAGTGCACCGGCTGCCGCTCCTTCGGCAACTGCGAATTTCAGGCGCTGCAGCAGTATCTGTCCAGCGTCAACAATCCCAGCATGCGGGAATTTCATAAGGAGACCGTCAATCTCAACACCAATAATCCCCTTATCGACCGGGACATGATCCGCTGCATCCAGTGCGGCCGCTGCGTCCGGGTGTGCAATGATGTCCGGGGCGTGAACGTGCTGCGGTACAACCGGGTGGACGCCACCGGCGAGACCTATGTGGGCACGCTCAACGACTTCTCCCTGCCCGAGTCCGACTGCCGCTTCTGCGGCGCCTGCGTGGAGGTGTGCCCCACCGGGGCCCTTCAGGACAAGGAGGGCGTGTTCCGCAGCGACGTACCCCGGGAGCAGGCACTCATCCCCTGCTCGCTGGAGTGCCCCGCCCACATCAACATTCCCGGCTATCTGCGCATGATTGCCGCCGGGGAATACGACAAGGCCGTGGGCGTCATCCGGGAAAAGGTTCCCTTCCCCCACGCGCTGGGCTATGTGTGCACCCACTACTGCGAAAAGGGCTGCAAGCGCAAGGGCCTCAACGAGGCCGTGTCCATCCGGGACCTGAAGCGCTTCGCCGTGGAGCACGACACCAAAGAGAGCTGGAAGGAAAAGGCCTTCCACCTGCCCGCCACCGGCAAGAAGGTGGCCGTCATCGGTGCGGGCCCCTGCGGCATGACCGCCGCCTACTATCTGGGCAAGAAGGGCCACGACGTCACCGTGTTCGAGCGCAACGGCGTGGCCGGCGGCATGCTGGCCGTGGGCATCCCCTCCTACCGGATGCCCCGGGGCGACCTTCAGAAGGAGATCGACACCATCGTGGCCGAGTCCGGCATCAAAATGGAGTACAACACTGACGTCACCAGCGCCGCCGACCTGAAGAAGGACTACGACGCCGTGCTGGTGGCCGTGGGCGCGTCCGAGGGCAAGGTCATCCCAACCGCCAACATGGTGGATGCGCAGAACACTACCGCCCTGAAGTTTCTGAAAGCCGTGGCCCTCGGCCAGGCAGACAGCTTCCAGCCCCATGTGGGCGCGGGCACCCGGGTGCTGGTCTTTGGCGGCGGCAACGTGGCCTTCGACGCCGCCCGTACCTCCGCCCGGCTGGGCGCAGAGGTCAGCGTGGTGTGCCTTGAGAGCCGCGCCAAGATGCTGGCCGACGACGAAGAGATCGAGCAGGCTCAGGAAGAGGGCGTGAAGGTCTACTCCGGCTACACCAACTCCGGCTTCAACGTGGAAAACGGCCGGGCCACCGGCCTGAACGTGGTGGCCGTGTCCGACTTCAGGTTCGGCCCCAACGGGCTGGAAGTCACGAAGGTCCCCGGCACCGAGGAGGTCGTCCCCTGCGACGTGGTCATCTTCGCCTCCGGCCAGAAGACCGACCTCACCGCCGGCTTCGGTCTGGAGCTGAACAAGTTCGGCTTCCCGGTGGATCCTGCCACCGGCAAGAGCGGCTACAACACCAGCATTGACGGCGTGTTCACCGCCGGCGACGTCATCACCGGCACCAAGGCCGTCATCGATGCCATCGCCGGGGGCCGGAAGGCCGCCGAGCTCATGGACGCCTATCTGGGCGGTGACGGCAATATCGAGGAGCATCTGGCCGACCTGCCCGAGGCCGACCCCCACATCGGGAAGATCGAAGGCTTTGCCTTTGAAAAGCGGGTCAAGCCGTCCATTCTCTCCTGCGAGGAGCGCCGGGACAACTTCAACCGGGTGGACAACTCCTTCTCCGAGGACGAGGCAAAGGCCGAGGCCGGGCGCTGCCTGAAGTGCCCGCTGCGCTGCCAGCTCCACAAGCCCAAGGTGTGGACCGCCTACATGAATAACTGAAGAGGAGGGACAGAACATGATCAAGAATTGTGACAAAACCGCCGAACTGCTGCCCTCTATCGACGAGATCCTGAATAAGGCCGACAACGTGTGCCCCGTCAAGTGGGCGGTGGACGTGGCGGAGACCGCCATGCGCAACTCCTGCGGCAAGGGCACCTTCTGCCGGGACGGCCTCAAGCAGCTCTACCTCATCGGCAGGGACATCACGCTGAACAAGGGCTCCATGGAGGACATCGAGCTTCTGCAGGAGCTGTGCAATACTATGCTGCCCGCCGCGGACTGCGAGTTGTCCGCCCGGTGCATCGAGCTGTTCAAGGCGTCTCTGGACAACCACTATAACGACTGGACCGCCCACATCCTGCGCAAGCGCTGCAAGGCCGGGGCCTGCGAGGCCTTCCCGAAGCCCGCCGCCATGGGCGGCGCAGCCGCGGCCGGCGGACGCCGCCGCCGGGGCGGAGCCGTCGAGGTGACGGAGGAATCCGCTGCTCCCGCCGCACAGACCGCCGCGCCCGTTCCCTCCGCCGAGCCTGCCGCCCCCGAGGAGGGCGCCGTGCACCGCCGTCGCCGCCGCAGCGGCATCGTGGAGGTAGTGGAGGACGCTCCCGCAGCTGCTGCCCCTGCCGCCGCACCGGTGAACACCCCCGTTTCCGCCCCCAAGCCCGCGGCCGAGCCCGCCGCGCCCGTCCGGCGGGTCATCCCGCCTGTCGCCGCCCCCGCGGAGGGCGTCACCCGTCGCCGCCGCCGCAGCGGCGTGGTGGAGGTCATCGAGGACTGAGTCCCCGGGCCTGTCTGAATGTGAGAACTTCAAACCTATATATTTAAGGAGAAATGAATCATGGCTAAGATTAAAATGGAAGCCGACGTCGTAGTCGTCGCCGCCGGCATGTCCGGTCTGGCTGCCGCCACCCAGGCGCAGGAGTCCCTGAACGCCACCGGCGGCGGAAGCGTCATCGCCTTTGAGAAGTCCGGCACCACCGGCGGCGCCGCCAACATGGGCATGGCCTTCCTCGCCATCGAATCCCAGATGCAGAAGGAGTCCATGACCAACGACTACACCAAGGACGACGCCTTCAACTTCTTCATGGAGTACACCCACTGGCGCTCCGACGCCAAGCTGGTACGCCGCTGGTTCAACATGTCCGCCAGCACCGTGGAGTGGGTTCAGAACATGGGCGTCGAGTTCCTCGGCGTGTACAAGTACTTCAAGAACTCCCACTGCACCCAGCACATGGTGAAGGTTCCCGGCACCAACAAGCCCACCGAGCGCGGCGCGTCCATCATGGTCAAGGCCATGACCGACTACGCGCAGGAGATCGGCGTGGACTTCCAGTTCCACACCGCCATCAAGGAACTCATCAAGGGCGACAAGGGCCAGATCATCGGCGTGCGCGGCGTCCGTGACGACGGCACCGAGATCGAGTGCCTGTGCAACGCCGTCATCGTGGCCACCGGCGGCATCGGCAACAACGTGGACATGATCGAGAAGTATATGGGCTGGAAGTGGGGCGAAGACATGTTCACCTTCCGCATCCCCGGTCTGGACGGCGACGGCATGAACATGGTCTGGGCCGCCGGCGGCAAGAAGGCCCCCATCAACATGGAGGTCACCTACAACACCCCCGGCACCACCGACGTGTTCAAGACCCTGTCCGAGACCATGCGTCAGCCCAACCTGCTGGTCAATCTGGACGGCAAGCGCTTCTTCAACGAGGAGCTGATGGACAACACCACCTACACCGGCAACTCCCTGCTCCAGCAGAAGAAGCACTGCGCCTTCTCCATCATCGACTCCAAGATCGTGGACTACTACAAGGAGCACGGTCTGGACTATATCACCTACCATCACGCCATCAAGACCATGGATAAGTGGGAGCATGAGAAGGAGCTGTACTTCTCCGGCGCTCAGTCCGACGTGGAGAACTCCGTGTTCGCCAGCGAGGACAAGGAAGTGTCCTACGGTGAGAACGTGGAGCGCAACTTCTGGGAGTGCCAGTCCCTGGAGGAGGTTGCCGAAGTCACCGGCATCAACCTGAAGAACCTCAAGAAGACCATTGAGGAGTACAACGCCATGTGCAACGGCTGGGGCAACGGCTACGACTGGCAGTTCACCAAGGACCACCGCTTCCTCAAGCCCATCACCACCGCCCCCTACTATGTGGCCCGCCACTTCCCCTCCGGCTACGGCTCTCTGGGCGGCATTCAGGTCAATGAGAACATGGAGGTTCTGAACACCGAGCTGGATCCCATCCCCGGCCTGTACTCCTGCGGCACCGACTCCGCCACCGTCTTTGCCGACAGCTACTGCTTCTACAACCCCGGCTCCACCATGTCCTACGCCATCAACTCCGGCCGTATCGCCGGTATGGAGGCCGTGAAGTACATGGACTCCGACGACTTCGTGGAATAATTTCTCCCCCGCGGAATCATAAAACGCAAACGCCCGCCGCCTGAGTCAGGCGGCGGGCGTTTTAGCTCAGCCTTACACATAAAACCGCCACGGGAAGTCCGCCGCCTCCTCGGCGTAGTCGATGCCGATGCGTCTGCCGCACTTCACGTCCGGCGGCAGCTCGTCCCCCGGGCAGGGCGGCAGACCCGCGTCACTCAGGCTGTCGCACAAAAACAGCTCCGGCGAGCCCCACGGAAGGCCGTTGAGGGCCCGGTCGATGTTCAGCGCGGCGCACAGCTTCCCCGGGCCGTTGAGCAGATTCTTTTTCTGATAGGCTGTCAGCTCAGACGCCTTGCAATGGAACCGGTTTTCTGCTAAAATATTCAAATCGCACCGTGCTTCGCCGCCCCGGATGAGGACCGCCGCAGGCTCTCCCTCCGGCTCGGTGACAATGTTCAGGCAGCAGTGCAGACCGTAGATGAGATAGACGTAGGCCGTCCCCGGCGGGGCAAACAGGGTCTGCGTCCGGGCGGTTTTCCGGTAGTTGTAGGCGTGGCAGGCCTTGTCTGTCCGGCCGATATATGCCTCCGTCTCAGTAAGCCGGACGCACAGCGTGCGCCCGCCGTACTGCCGCACCAGATATTTGCCCACCAGCGCCCGGGCCGTCTCCACCGTGTCCCCGGCAAAAAAAGACCGGGGCAGAATCGCCATGCCGCTCATCTCCCTCTCTCCGCCGCCCGGCGGACTTTTTCTCAGTGTACCACGTTTTACAACCTTTGCAAACCCGGAGTTGAATCCCAATGAATGAAACCGTCCTGAAAAGACTCGCAAAGCCCATGATTGTAGCCGCCACCCTGATCTGGGGCTCCACCTTCTTCATCATGAAGGATACGCTGGACAGCGTGGATCTCATGTTCCTGCTGGCCTTCCGCTTCACCTTTGCCGCCGCGGTGCTGTCGCTGGTGTTCTGGAAGCGGTGGAAGGCCCTCCGCCCGGCGGACTGGCTCCGGGGCACGGTGATGGGCCTGCTGCTCTTCGCGGCGTACACCGTGCAGAACTACGGCCTGATGGGCACCACCCCCGGCAAAAACGCCTTTTTCACAGCCGTTTACTGCGTCATCGTGCCTTTCCTGTACTGGGCAGTGGACCGGCTGCGGCCCGATAAGTTCAATGTGCTGGCCGCAGTGCTGTGCATCGCGGGCATCGGCTTCGTGTCCTGGGACGGGGGCTTCGCCCTCACCCGGGGGGACGTACTCACCCTCATCAGCGGCCTGCTCTACGCCTGCCACATCACGGCGGTGTCGAAATTCTCCCGGAACCGGGACGTAGTCATGCTCACCGTCATCCAGTTCATCGTGACGGCGGCATGCTGCTGGGTCAGCACACTGTTCGTCACCCACGGCTTCCCGGCGAACGGCCTGCCAGGCCGGGCATGGGCGGTGCTGCTCTATCTGGCCATCGCCGCCACCACGCTGGCACTGATGTTCCAGAACGTGGGGCAGAAGTACACCGATCCCTCCTCCGCCGCGGTTCTGCTCAGTCTGGAGGCTCCCTTCGGCGTGGCGTTCTCCGTGCTGTTCGGCTCGGAGAAACCCACCGGCTTCATGTATTTCGGCTTCTTCCTCATTTTCGTGGCCGTGGTGTGCTCGGAGACAAAATTCGACTTTCTGCGGAAAAAGAAAACGGCGGCGTAAACCGTATAATGAGAGATTTCCTGCCGGGAAGGCCCATTGGGCTTTCCCGGCAGTCTCAATTTCTCACACCGGAAGTACGGAACGGCGGCCGCATCTCGCTGAACCCCGGCCTGCGTGCCGGACAATGAAAAAAGCAGACGATACCAGATTGGAGGTATCGTCTGCTTTGACTTTTTTTGTGCTGTCCTCAAAAATCAGGCGGCAAGGAAGAACTTGATCAGGAAGATGACAGACAGGACATAGGTCAGAACGGAAACGTCCTTAGCCTTGCCGGTGACCAGCTTCATGACGGTGTAGGTGATAAGAGCCAGGCCGATGCCGTGGCCGATGGAGCCGGAGACGGGCATGGCCAGCAGCATGATGCACACGGGCAGCAGCTGGGTCATGTCACCGAAATCGATGTTCTTCAGGTTGCCCAGCATCAGGATGCCCACGTAGATCAGAGCGGAGGAGGTGGCGGGAGCGGGAATGATGGCGGCGATGGGGGCGATGAACATGCTCAGCAGGAACATCACGCCCACGGTGAGCGCGGTCAGGCCGGTGCGGCCGCCCGCCTCAACGCCGGCGGCGGACTCCACGAAGGTGGTGACGGTGGAGGTGCCGGTAAGGGCACCAGCCACGGTACCCACGGCATCGGAGGTCAGCGCCTCGCGCATCTGGGGCATCTTGCCGTCCTTGTCCAGCATACCGGCGCGGCTTGCGGTGCCCACCAGAGTACCGATGGTGTCGAACATATCGATGATGCAGAAGGTGACAATCAGGGTGATAGAGGTAAACCAGCCAATCTGCACGAAGCCGGAAAAGTTCAGCTTGAACAGGGTGGTCTTGGCCATGTCAGCGAAGGGGGGCAGGAAGGACGCGGTGGCCAGGGAGGCAAAAGGATTGGTGCCGAGGAAGATGAAAGAGCCGGCCCAGTACACGATGGAGGCAACCAGCATGCCCAGCAGAACGGAACCCTTGACCTTCTTGTGGTCCAGCGCCACGATGACGAACAGGCCGAGGAACATGGTAACCACGGTGAGCACCATCTGGGTGTAGCCCGCGTCGCCCATGTTGCTGCGGATGACGCCGGGGGTCAGGGCTCCGAAGAAGTCGCGCATGACATAGAAGGGGGTGGAGAAATCGTTGCCTGCGGCGTAGACGCCGGCGTTGGAGCCGAGGCCGATGTTCATCAGCATCAGGCCGATGGCGGGGCCGATGCCCAGACGGACGCCCAAGGGAATGGCAGCAACAATTTTCTCGCGGATGTTGAGGATGGACAGGATCAGGAAGACGATGCCCTCCACCAGAATGATGACCATCGCAGACTGGAAGGACTCCAGATAGGTCATGCCGGTCATGCCCACGATGTTGGTGACCACCAGGGCAAAGAAGCTGTTCAGGCCCATGCCGGGGGCCATGGCAAAGGGTTTGTTGGCCAGAAAGGCCATGACGATGCAGCCGATACCGGAGGCGATGCAGGTGGCCAGGAATACGCCGTTCCACAGGTCCTGCCCGTTTGCGCCGAAGCCGGTCAGCAGGTTGGGGTTCAGCGCGATGATGTAGGCCATGGTCATAAAGGTGGACAGACCGGCCACAATCTCCGTGCGAACCGTGGTGTTGTTTTCCTTCAGTTTAAAAATCTTTTCCACTGGTACTACGTTCCTCTCTCTTTTTAGATACTGCGTAATGCAGCTCGCTTTTTCAGTTTACACAATTTTGCGTAATTTTGCAATATCGGTACAGGCAAAAATGCAGTCTGCCTTCCGGATCTGCCCCGCCGCCTGCTTTTGCGGCCCTTATTAAGGGCAAATTTTTTCCATTTGCCGGACTTTGTCAGTCTTCCCCGATCCTTTGATTGACTTTTCCCCCGCCGCGCATATAATAAAAAGGAATGCAACTGAAGAGAGGCGGTTTTTTATGTACCATACCATGACCATTGCCGGGCTGCAGCGCAATCTGCCCCTGTGCCGGGTCAGCGACGAGATGTACATCGGCGCGTTCGTCATTTTTGGTGACACCGAACTCACCATAGCCTGCGCGAAAGAGCTGCTCAAGCGCGCGCCGGAGTACGACTGCATTGTCACAGCCGAGGCCAAAGGCATCCCTCTGGCCTATGAGATGGCCCGCCAGCACGGTGACAAGACCTACTTTGTGGCCCGCAAGGGTGTCAAGCTCTACATGACCTCCGTGTTCGAGACCTCCGTCCGCTCCATCACCACCGATGCGGAGCAGCACCTCTATCTGGACGGCGCTGATGCAGAAAAGATGAAGGGCAAGCGCATTCTCATTGTGGATGACGTGATTTCCACCGGCGAGTCCCTCCGGGCACTGGAAAACCTCGTGGAGAAGGCCGGCGGCATCATCTGCGGCCGCATGGCTGTTCTGGCCGAGGGCGACGCCCAGACCCGGGACGACCTCATCTATCTGGAAAAGCTGCCCGTTTTCAATCCCGACGGAAGCGTCAAGGAGTAAAGGCTCCGGAAACTCAACAGGCACAAAAACAAGGCGGACGCGATGGCGTCCGCCTTGTTTTTGCGTTTTATGGAGAAAATTACCTGACGGCCACGGCCTCGATCTCAAACAGGCCGCCCTTGGGCAGCGCGGCGACCTCCACGCAGGAACGGGCGGGGGGCTCGACCTTGAAGTAGTCGGCGTAAATGGCGTTGATAGCGGCAAAGTCGTTGATGTCAGCCAGGAACACAGTGGTCTTGACCACGTCGGAGTACTCCATACCGGCTTCTTTCAGGATGACGCCCAGATTCTCCAGCGCCTGCTTCGCCTGAGCTTCCACGCCCTCGGCCAGAACGCCGGTCTCGGGGATGAGACCCAGCTGGCCGGAGCAGTACAGCGTGTTGCCGGCAAACTTAGCGTGGCAGTAAGGGCCGACAGCGGCGGGAGCGCCGGCGGCGGTAATGGTCTTGTTCATGACAGATCGCTCCTTTATTTGTGGTAGATATTCATTATGTCAGAGGTAATAGGTTCAGTATACACCGGGAGCAGCTCATTGACAAGCTCCAGCGCGGCCTCTTCATCAGTTTGTTCGTATGGGCTTACCCACTTGCCCGGGAGCGTCGCGGTGGACAGGGCGGTATCCAGATCCATGCCGATGGCGGAGGTGGCAAAATACACCATGGTGTCCAGCGTCATATTGGTCTTGACGTACTTGCTGAGGATGTTAATGAGGTTGGTAACCTTGGTGACGTTGGACACGGTGATAGTCTGCTTCACCAGCGCGGTGAGGAAGGCCCGCTGGGTCTGTACACGTCCCAGATCGGCGTTGGAGTAGCAGCTGCGGCAGCGCATGACGCCCTCCGCCTTTTTTCCGTCCAGCTTCTGATAGCCCTTGCTGATATGGATGGAGAGATCCTGATAGGGGTCCTCATAGTCCATGTCTACCGGCACGGTGAAGTTCACGCCGCCGATGGCGTCCACGATATTGCGGAAGGCCTTGACGTTGACGGTCATGTAGTAGTCCACCGGAACACCCAGCATGGAGGAGATCAGATCCACCATGGCCTCCGCTCCGCCCTTGCCGTAGACGGAGTTGAGCTTGCAGTCCTTGCCGTCATACCGCACCAGCGTATCCCGGGGGACGGAGATGAGGGAGGCGGTCTTGTTGTTGGTGTCAAAGCAGCCCAGCATGATGGTGTCCGACCCGCCCATGTCAGCCAC
>CAYNEH010000011.1:0-17332 GCA_964396195.1 uncultured Oscillospiraceae bacterium | reverse complement strand
ATCACCTCCGCCATTGACTATGTGGTGAACAGCGAGCAGCCCAAGCTCTATCTCATCGAGGGCCACGGCGAGGCTGACCTGCCCAGCACGTTCCAAAACCAGGTGGAAAAGGACAACATTGAAACGGAAAGCCTTTCTCTGCTGAACACGGAATCGATTCCGGAGGACGCAGACTGCCTGATGATCTATTCCCCGGAAAGCGACCTGTCCGAGGATGAGCGGAACCTGCTGGCGGACTATGTGGCGGACGGCGGCAAGCTGCTTGTCATAGCCGGTCCCACCCAGGAGGACGGTATTCTGGAAAATCTGTACAGCCTGCTTTCCGATTACGGCG
Source organism: uncultured Oscillospiraceae bacterium (assembly GCA_964396195.1). GTDB lineage: Bacteria > Bacillota > Clostridia > Oscillospirales > Oscillospiraceae > Enterenecus. The sequence continues at coordinate 16,998 of CAYNEH010000011.1, read as the reverse complement.
TGGAGCCGGTTGAGGGCATTGTGGTGGAGAGCGACCCCACCTATTATTCCGCGTTCAGCGGCCCGGCGGCACTCCTGCCGGTGCTGAACAGCGACGATATCACCGATTCTCTGATCGATTCCAATTACTCCGTCATGATGCCCATCGCACTGGGCCTGACGACGGACGACTCCTACAGCGATACCGTGACAGAGCTTCTGACCACCTCGGATACCTCCTTCAGCAAAACGGCCGGCTATTCGATAACCACCTACGACTATGAGGACGGGGATACATACGGGCCCTTTGCCACCGGCGTTGCCGTGCGGACTTCCGGCGGCGGAGAAATGGTGTGGTTTACTTCGTCCTATTTCCTGGAGGATTCCTACAATGCCTCTTCCTCCGGTGCCAACGGAGACCTGGTGATGAACGCTCTGGCGGATATGATCGGTGAAAGCGAGGCCATGGCAATCCGCAGCAAGTCCCTGAACTACGATTACCTGACCATCAGCAGCTCCACCGCATCGCTGCTGAAGGTGCTGATGATCGGCGTATTCCCGCTGACCTATCTCGGCATCGGCATTGCCGTGATCCTGAAGAGAAGGAGGAATCAGAATGAACCGGCTTAAAAAATTGGGTGTCCTGTCCGGCGTTCTGATCATTGCATGCGTTGCCGCACTGGTCGCCCTGCACACGAATGAAAAGCAGGAGGAGATCAAAACCAACGGTGAAACGGTTTTGTCCGTCGAGCCCGACAGTGTAACGGCGCTGAGCTGGACATACGACGAGACAACGCTGAGTTTTCACCGGGATGATGTCTGGCAGTATGACGATGACGCGGAATTCCCTGTCAGCGACAGCTCCATGGATACGCTGCTGGAGGAGTTTCAGGACTTTGCCGCGACGTTCACCATTGAAAACGCGGACGATCTCAGTCAGTACGGCCTGGATGAACCCATCTGCACCATCACCCTGACTGCCGATGACCAGACCTATACGGTGAAGCTGGGCGATTACAGCACGATGGACTCTCAGCGCTATGTGGACATCGGCGACGGCAATGTGTATCTTGCGGCCAGCGACCCCCTGGATACCTATGATGTTGAGCTGAAGGATCTGATTGCCAACGATTCCGTGCCTGAATTTGACGCAATCAATCAGATCGCGTTTTCCGGAGATTCGGATGTTGTCGCGGCCTATGACGAGGATGCCAAGAGTCTCTGTGCGGACGACGCTTACTTCACTTCGGACGGACAGCCGTTTGATACCAGCCGGCTCAGCTCTTATATCAGCGCGCTGGATAATCTGAAGCTGACGGAATATGTGACCTACAAGGCCACCGATGAGGATCTCTCCACCTACGGTTTGGACAATCCCGAGCTGACAATCAGCATAGATTATACCGACGATGAGACTTCCGAGACCTTCGTTCTGTACATCAGCCGCGATCCGGAGGAGCTGAAAGCCGCAGCCGACGGAGACACGGACGCGGACAGCGAGGATACCTCGGATATCACCGCCTACGCACGGGTGGGCGATTCCAAGATCATTTACCTGATCGCCGGCAGCAGCTACAAATCGCTGATGGCGGCAGGCTATGATGATCTGCGGCATCAGGAGATTTTCTCCGGAGATTTCGAAGAAGTGACCGCCATAGACGTGACCTTGGACGGAAACACCAGCACCCTGACCCTGCAGGAGGACGGCAGCGAGCAAAAATGGCTGTATCAGGAGCAAGAAATCGACATTGACGACCTGCAGGACGCTCTGCAAAGTCTCACTGCCGAGGAATTCACCGATGAAGAAGCCACCGGCCAGCAGGAGATCAGCCTGACACTGCATCTGGACAACGAGGATTATCCCGAACTCACCATCACGCTGTATCGTTATGACGGAACAACGTGTCTGGCAGTGGTGGACGGAACCAGCGTTGCCTACATCCCGCGCAGCGAGGCAGTCGAACTTATGGAGGCCGTCCGGGCAATCATCCTGTAAAGGCAAAAGGACAGTCCCGGAAGGCGGCCGTCAGCAAACCGTCTCTTATTGAGTTTAATCAGAAGCACCCCGGAAACCGCGGTTTCCGGGGTGCTTTTCACATATTTTTCAGCTGTTCCGCATATTCCAGCAGCGCACCGCGCTCGTTGGGCAGCTTTTCCTCCATAACGGCGGCCAGGCAGGCGTTCAGCGCCCGGCCGATGTCCCGACCCGTCAGCCCGAGGGACAGCATGTCGGTCCCGTTTACCGCCAGATTCCTGAGGGAAAAGCACTCCTTTTCGTTCAGGATTTCGTCCAGCACCGCCGCCACGGCGTCGTATTCGGCGATCCGCCCGGCGCAGACGGCGGACTGCCCCCGGGTATCCGCCTTGTGCAGCTCAATGAGCCGCCGGACGGTATCCGGCCCCAGCTTGTTCATCAGCCGCTTCACCGGCTTGCGCTCCGGCTGAATGGGCAGGTCGTGATAGCGGATGAGCCGGACAATCTCCTCCCGGCTGTCCGTGTCGAACCGGAGCCGCCGCAGAATGCCGTCCGCCATCCGGGCGCTCTCCCCTGCGTGGCCGTAAAAATGCCCCACGCCGTCCTCCGCCAGCGAAAAGCAGGGCGGCTTCCCCACATCGTGGAGCAGCGCCGCCCACCGAAGCACCGGCTGAGCCGGGATGGCCGCCGTCACTGCCGCGGTGTGGGCCCAGATGTCCCGGTCGTGGTGGGGGTTGTGCTGGTCGAAGCCCACCATGGCCCCGATCTCCGGCAGCGGCACGGACAGGATATCGGGAAATTCCAGCAGCACCCGCTCCGCATCCGCCCCGCACAGCAGCTTCGTCAGCTCCGACCGCACCCGTTCCGCCGCCACTGCGGCCAGCAGCGCCCGGTTGTCCCGGGCCGCCCGGGCGGTGTCCGGGTGAACGCTCATGCCCAGCACCGATGCGAACCGAAGCCCACGCAGGATCCGCAGCGCGTCCTCCTGAAACCGCCGGTTCGGCTCGCCCACGCAGCGCACCACCCCGGCGGCAAGATCCGCCTGCCCGCCGAAGGGATCCACCACTCCGGTCCGGGGGCTGTAAGCCATGGCGTTCATGGTGAAGTCCCGGCGGCGCAGATCCTCACGCAGGCTCCGGGTGAAGCGCACCTCGTCCGGGTGCCGGTGGTCGCTGTACCCGCCGTCCACCCGGTAGGTGGTGATCTCCAGCGGCTCGCCGTCCGACAGAACCGTCACCGTCCCGTGCTTCATCCCCGTCTCGATGACCCGGCACCCGGAAAATACCGCCTCCGTCTCCTCCGGCAGGGCGCTGGTGGTGATGTCCCAGTCCGTCCCGGTATCCGCGCCCCGGACATAATCCCGCACCGCGCCGCCCACCACGTACGCCTCGTACCCGGCGTCCTCCAGCCGCGCCAGCGCCCGGCGCACCTGCTCCGGCAGGCCCATCATGTACATCGCTCCATTCTCTTCGTCTCGAACGCGCTTTTACCGTCCGCACTCCTCTGCCAGCTGCCGGAAGCGCTTCGCCGTCCCGGCGTCCAGCTGCTCCGCCCGGGCCTGCCAGCTCCAGTTGTGCGGCCCCACGGTGCCCGGGGTGTTGAACCGGGCCTCGTCCCCCAGCCCCAGCAGATCCTGAAGCTGAAGCATCACCCAGCCCCCGGCGGAGCGGTACAGCGTCCGGATGATGTCCTCCGCCCGCGCTCCGCGCTCCGCGCACCAGCCCGCCAGCGTCTGGCTGTCGTGGGTGGAGCCGTAAAAAATCCGCCCCGCCGCCCGTGTTTCGTCCATGGCGGGCAGCTTTTCTCCGTCGAACTGGTACACGTCCATACCGGGCAGACCGGTGAGGGCCAGCAGCCGGTACACCCCGGCGTCCAGCGTGCCAAGATCCTCCGCCAGCAACGGCAGGCGGCCCAGCCGCTCCTCCGCCGCCCGGAACAGCTTCACCCCCGGCCCCGGGCGCCAGCCGCCCCACTTCCCGCTCTTGCCCGCGGGGATGGAGTAGTACTCGGAAAAGCCCCGGAAGTGATCAAGCCGCACATAGTCGAAGCACTCCGCCGCCCATTGAAGCCGCCGGAGCCACCAGCCGCAGCCCTGGTTTTCCGCGGCCTCCCAGTCGTACACCGGGCTGCCCCAGTTCTGCCCCTCCGGGGAGTAGTAGTCCGGCGGGACCCCCGCCGTCAGCTTCGGGTACCCCCGGCTGTCCAGCTGAAACACCGCCCGGTTTGCCCACACGTCGGCGGAGTCCGCCGCCGGGGACAGGGGCAGGTCTCCGATGATCTTCACGCCCTTTTCGTTGGCATACCGCTTCACCGCCGCCCACTGGCTCCAGAACGTGAACTGCTCCCGGCGGAGTTCCTCCGCCCGACGGCCGTAGCGCACCCGGAGCGCCGGGATATCCGTCCGGTCGCGCTCCTCCGGCGGCCACTCCTGCCACGGGGCGTTCCGCACCTCCCGGATGGCGGCGTACAGGGCGTAGTCGTCCAGCCAGAAGCCCTGCTCCCGGCAGAAATCCCCGTAGCCGCTCCAATCCGGTTCCCGCCCCCGGTCGATGAGGGACGGCTCCCCGGCGAAGGCCCCGGGACTTACGTAGGGCGAGCCGCCCAGTCCCACGGGGTTCAGCGGCAGCACCTGCCACAGCTTCTGCCCCGCCGCCGCCAGAAAGTCCACGAAAGCACAGCAGTCGGTGAGATCCGCCCGGCCCTTCCGGCCCGGCACGGCGGTGACGTGGCACACCACCCCCGCCGCCCGGTCAAGGCGAACCTCCGCCGGACGCGCGTCGTAAAAGGCGATCACCGCCCAGCTCAGCGGCTCCAGACGGACGGTGAGCGTCCCGTCCCGCCCCGCCAGCCACCGGCCGGAGGTCAGATCCATGGCACAGGGCTTTTCCATGGGCAGCTCCACCGTCTCATGCTCGAAAATGCCCCGGTTGGCGAGAATCTGAACGCACGCCTCCCCGTCCCATCGGCGGCAGCCGTACACGTGGCCGCCGAAGGCCTGAAATTCGCACTGTCCGCCGGACAGCACCGGGTACTGCTGCCGCAGGGCGGCCAGCATCCGGTAGTGGGCCAGCAGGCCCTGATCCTCCCGGCCCCAGGGATAGGTTCCCCGGTTGAAGGGGTCGGAGTACCCCTCCGCCCCGGCCTCGTCGCCGTAGTAGATGCACGGCACCCCCGGCATGGTGAACTGGATGAGGGACAGCACCATGAGCCGCCGCCGGGCAAGCTCCCGCTTGTCCCCGGGCAGGCGGTAGCGCTCCCGCTGCCCCTCGGTGAGACTGTCCTCCGCCGGGGCCTCGCCCAGCACGGTCAGCACCCGCTGGCGGTCGTGGCTGCCGATGAGGTTCAGCGCCCCGTAAAAATTCTCCGGCGGGTAGTTTTCCTGCAGGCTCGTCAGCCGGTCCCGGAACTCCTCCGGCCCCATCCGACCCAGCATAAAGTCCACCGCCGCCGTCCGGAAGGGGTAGTTCATGGCGGAGTGCAGCTCCTCCCCCAGCAGGTACTCCCGCTGGCAGCCGTAGCTCTCCTTGTTGGACGCGTCCTCCCACACCTCGCCCAGCAGGACGCTGTCCGGCGCTTCCTCCTCCATGGCCCGGCGGATATCCCGGATGAACTCGTCGGGCAGCTCGTCGGCCACGTCCAGCCGCCAGCCGCCGATTCCCTTCCGCAGCCAATGGCGCACCACGCTGTCCCCCTCGCCGCAGATGAACGCCCGGTAGCCCGGCTCCAGCTCCTCCACGTTGGGCAGATCCGTCACCCCCCACCAGCACTCGTAGTCCTCCGGCCAGCTCCGGAAGCGGTACCAGCCGTAATAGGGGGAGTCCTTGCTCTGGCAGGCGCCCACCGTGTCGTAGTTGCCCAGGCGGTTGAAATACCGGCTGTCCGCCCCGGTGTGGCTGAACACCCCGTCCAGAATGATGCGGATGCCCAGCTCCGCCGCATCGTCGATGAGGGCCTGAAAGCTGGCGTCGTCCCCCAGCGCGGGGTCGATGCGCATGTAGTCGGCGGTGTCGTACTTATGGCTGCTGGCCGCCTCGAAAATGGGATTCAAGTAGACCGCCGTCACCCCAAGGCTCTTGAGGTACAGCAGCTTTTCCCGGATGCCCTCCAGCGTCCCGCCGAAGGACGCCCACCGGGTGACCTCCCCCTTTTCGTTCCGGCAGTAGAAGGGCACGTCGTCCCAGTCCTGCTGGAGCACCCGCCGGGGGCCTTTCCAGCCCTCGGGCCGCCGGGCGTTTTCCTGCCGGGCGCGCCAGTCCTCCCCCCGGAAAAACCGGTCGGGGAAGATCTGATAGGCGATGCCGTTTTTGTACCAGTCCGGGGTTTTTGCGGGTTTGTATACCGTGATCTGATAGCTTTTGGGACTGCCGTCGTACATCCGCCCCACGCCGCCCAGCCCGGCGTCGTTGTTGCCGTAGTAGAACCGCGCGCCGTCATAGGCCTCGACGACGAAGCAGTACCACAGAAGGCACCCTTCCTCCGGGGCGGTGAGTTCGGCGGAAAACCGGGCCGTCTCCCCCCAGCTGACACACTCCATGGGGATGAGGGCCGCCCCCGCGCGCTTTTCCCACACCCGGACAAAGCAGCGCGCGCCCGCCGGCGGCTCGCTCACGTCCAGCCCCAGCCGGACCCTGCCACCCACCGGCACGGCCCCGAAGGGGCTGCGGTATCGCAGATCGTGTGAATCGTGTCGGATCTTCATGGAATGACCTCACCTCAATGCTTCGGGCGGCGCCGTCAGGGCGCCGCCCGTCTGATTCGCTTATGGCAGCACCGCACAATATCGTCTGCGGCGCATTGCGGAAAAAATTTTTGCCGCCGGATGATGCGGCGCTGCCTTATTCCTCCAGCAGCCCACGGTAGAGGGCCAGATACTGCCGGGCGGGCTTCCGCCACGAGAAATCCGTCCCGAAGGCGTGCTTCACCAGACCGTCCCACGCCGCCCGGTCGTCCCGGTACAGGGCCAGCGCCCGGCGGATGGTGTCCAGCAGCTCCCGGTCGCTGTAATTTGCGAAGCTGAAGCCGTTTCCCTCGCCGGTGTACTCGTTGTAGGGGATAACGCTGTCCTTCAGCCCGCCCGTCTCCCGGACGATGGGCAGCGCCCCGTACCGCATGGCGATCATCTGGGTCAGGCCGCAGGGCTCGAACAGGCTGGGCACCAGGATGAGATCGGCGGCGGCGTAAATTTTGCGGCTCAGACCCTCGTCGAAGCAGATATTGGCGGACACCTTTTCGGGGTAGCAGCCCGCAAAGTAACGGAACATATTCTCGTGCTCCCGCTGGCCCACGCCCAGCACCACCAGCTGCACCCGCTCGGCCAGCACCTCGTGGAGCACCCGGCTCACCAGATCCAGCCCCTTCTGGTCGGTGAGGCGGCTCACCAGCCCGATCATGGGCACGTCCCCGTCCTGCTCCAGCCCCAGCTCTGCCTGAAGCCGCAGCTTATTGGTCCGCTTTTTCTGCGGCGCCGTCGCCCCGTACCGCACATACAGTGCCGGATCCGTCCGCGGGTTATACGATTTGGAATCAATGCCGTTCAGAATTCCGCTGAGTATACTCTTCCGGCGGTTGAATACATCGCACAGCCCCTCGCCGTACCGATCGGTACACACCTCCTCGGCGTAGGTGGGGCTGACGGTGGTGATGCGGTCACTGTAATTGAGGGCGCCCCGCATGAAGTTCACCGCGTCCCCCTGCATGAGCTGATCCCGGGCGTTTTTGCAGTCGTGGAGGCCCAGCACGTCCCCCAACATGAAGCCGTCGAACATCCCCTGGAATTTCAGGTTGTGGACGGTGAACACCGTCCGGATGCGGTCGTACCCCGGCACCTCCCGGTACATCTCCCGGAGAAATACCGGCGAGAGGGCCGTGTGCCAGTCGTTGCAGTGGAGCACATCGGGCAGGAAGTCCAGATACTGGATGCACTCGCACACCGCCTTGGCGAAGTATGCCACCCGCTCGCCGTCGTCGTAGTAGCCGTAGGGGTCCTCACGGCCGAAGTAGTACTCGTTGTCCACGAAGTACCACACCACGCCGTCCCGCTCCAGCATCTCGATGCCGCAGTACTGCCGCCGCCAGCCCAGATAGAGGTAAAAATCCGTCACATGGGTCATGGCGTCCCGGTATTCCTGCGGGATGGATGCGAATTTCGGCAGGATGACCCGCACCTCCGCCCCCGCCCGGCACAGCGCCGGGGGAAGGCTTCCCCCCACGTCGCCCAGGCCGCCGGTCTTGACAAACGGCACGGCCTCAAAGACGGCAAACAGCACCTTCGGTTTTTTTGCTGACATAGTGTCCCTCCCCGGCCGTCCGGCCGCTCAGCTGTACTGCTTCCGGGTGACGATCAGGGGCTTGGCCGCGCTGCCGAACAGCCGGGCTCCGTCCCCGATGGTCACATATTTGTCGCAGATGACGTTTTCGATCTCCGCACCCCGGGCCACGGCGCTCTTGGGCATGACCACGCTGTTGCGCACCACGGCCCCCTCCTCCACGGTACAGCCGCGGAAGATGATGCTGTTCTCCACCGTGCCCTTGATGATGCTGCCGGTGGCAATGATGGAGTTGCGCACCTGCGCCCCGGCGGAATATTTCACCGGCGCGGCATCCTGAATTTTCGTGCGGATGATCCGCTCGCCCAGAAACAGCTCCTTCATCACCTGGGGCTCCAGCAGCTCCATGCTGGCCGCCATGTAGTCGGCGGCGCTTTCGATGGCCTTCATGTACCCGTGGAACTCATAGCCGTATACCGGCAGCTTGTCCAGATTTTCCCGGACGATTTCCATGAGGTCGAGGTAGGCCATGGCCTCGTACCACTCCATGAATTTCAGCAGCAGCTCCCGGTCGATGAGAAACGCGTCCATGAACCGGCAGGTCTCCCCCGCTCCGTCGGCGGCACACAGCCCGGTCACCCGGCCGCGGCCGTCGCATGTCACGTTCAGCCCGCCGCCCCCGCCGTCTTCCTCCCGCTTGTAGAGGAGGGTGACCGCCGCGCCGGACTTCTCGTGCCGCTCTGCCGCCTCACGGAAGTCCATGTTGAAAATTTTGCTGCACGCCGTCACCACCACGATGTCCCGGCGGGACCGCTCCAGATACGCCTGGTTGCGGATCACGTCCCGGAGCAGGAACTTGCCCTGGGAATTCTTCACGCCGTAGGCGGAGCCGGGCAGGATAAACATCCCGCCCACCTTCCGGTTCAGCGTCCACGCCTTGCCGTTGCCCACGTGGTCCAGCAGACTCCGGTAGGCGTAGGGCGTCACCAGTCCCACGGTGTTGATGCCGGAGTTGACCATGTTGGACAGGGGAAAATCCACCAGGCGGTACCGCCCGCCGAAGGGGATGGATGCAATGGGTCGCTCCTCGGTGAGCATCCCGAACCGGTCGCTGGCGTAATTTGCGCACACCAGCCCCATCAATCGCTTCATATTCCGTACCCTCCCTTACAGACTTTCGAACCGCTCGCTGTCCCCCAGCAGGGCAATGTGCTCCTGCCGGGTGCCGCCGCAGAAGCAGGCTCCCGCACCGATGACGGCGTTCTCCCCGATGATGGCCTGAAACACCCGGGCGTTTTCCTCCACCCGGACCCCGGGCAGCAGGATGGACTTCTCCACCACCGCCCCCTCGCCCACGTACACATCGGAGCTGAGGATGGAGTCCTTCACCCGGCCCAGCACGATGCAGCCGTTGCACACAAGGCTCCGGTCCACCTCGCCGTTCCGGCCCACGAAGTGGGGGGGCGAGATGTTGGCGTTGGAAAAAATCCGCATGTCGTCCTCGAAAATGTTGAAGGCCGGCTCGTCCTCCAGCAGCGCCATCTGGCTGTTGTAGTAGCTGTCGATGGTGCCCACGTCCTGCCAGTAACCGGAGAATTTATAGGCGCACAGCTTTTTCCCCTCCCGCAGCAGCCGGGGAATGATGTTCTTGCCGAAGTCCTTCTCGCTGTCCGGGTCGGCGTGGTCCTCCAGCAGTGCCTGCCGCAGGACGCCCCAGTTGAACACGTACAGGCCCATGGACGCCAGATTGCTGTCCGGGTGCCGGGGCTTTTCGGCGAATTTCGTGATGTTCATCTCGTCGTCCACGCTCATGACGCCGAACCGCCCGGCCTCCTCCCACGGCACCTCGATGACGGACACCGTCAGGTCGGCGTGCCGCTCCTTGTGGAACTCCAGCATGAGGTTGTAGTCCATTTTATAGAGGTGGTCGCCGGACAGGATGACCACGTACTCCGGGTCGTAGTTCTCAATGAAGTCGATATTGTGATAGATGGCGTCGGCGGTACCGTTGTACCACTCGCCGCCGCTTTCCGTGGCGTAGGGGGGCAGGACGTGGACGCCGCCGTCGGAGCTGTCCAGATCCCACGCCTCCCCCGTGCCGATGTAGGAGTTGAGGATCAGCGGCTTGTACTGGGTGAGCACACCCACCGTGTCGATGTTGGAATTGGCGCAGTTGGAAAGGCTGAAGTCAATGATGCGGTATTTCCCGCCGAAGGCCACGGCGGGCTTGGCGTTGCGCCGGGTGAGGGCCAGCAGGCGGCTGCCCTGTCCCCCGGCCAGAAGCATGGCGACACATTCTTTTTTGCTCAATTCAGATCCTCCTCGCTTTTGTATGGTGTATGCGGGCCGTCAGCGGCGGTCGCAGCGGACGCCCCAGATGTCACGGGCATATTCGGAAATGGTGCGGTCACTGGAGAAATACCCCGCCTTGGCGATGTTGTGGAGGGACATCCGGTTCCACGCCGCCGGATCCCCGTAGTCCCGGCTCAGCGCCTCCCACGTCCGCACGTAGTCGTCGAAGTCCCGGAGCACGAAGTACTCGTCCCCGTAGGTGAGCAGCGCGTCCCGCACGCCCCAGAAGTCGCACCCCGACCGGCGGAAAAAGCCGTTGACCAGCTGGTCGGTGAGCCGCCGCAGCCGGGGGTCCTCCGCCGCCAGCCGGGCGGGGTCGTACCCGCCACCGGTGCGGAGGGCCTCCGCCTCCTCCGCCCGCAGGCCGAAAATGCGGATGTTCTCATCCCCCACAAGGTCGTGGATCTCCACATTGGCGCCGTCCATGGTGCCCAACGTCACCGCGCCGTTGAACATGAACTTCATGTTGCCGGTGCCGCTGGCCTCCTTGCCGGCGGTGGAAATCTGCTCGCTGATCTCGGCGGCGGGGTAGATGAGCTGGGCGGTGGACACCCGGAAGTTTTCCAGAAACACCACCCGGAGCCGTCCGCCGATGTCCGGGTCATTGTTTACCACGTCGGCCACCGAGTTGATGAGCTTGATGACCTCCTTGGCGAACACGTAGCTGCCCGCCGCCTTGCCCGCGAAAATGAAGGTGTGGGGGCGGATGTCGGCGTTGGGGTCATCCTTGAGCCGGTTGTACGCGTCCATGATCTTGAAGGCGTACAGCAGCTGCCGCTTGTAGGCGTGGATGCGCTTGACCTGCACGTCGAACACCGAGTCCGGGTCCACCGTGATGCCGTTGGCCTGCCGGATGTGCTCCGCCAGCCGGACCTTGTTCTCCCGCTTGACGGCGGCCAGCGCATTGAGGAAGGCTCCGTCCTCTTTGAGGGGCAGCAGCTCCTCCAGCCGCTCCGGCGACTCCATCCATCCCGGGCCGATGGCCCCGGTGATGAGCTTCGTCAGACCCGGGTTGGACTCCATGAGGAACCGCCGGTGGCTGACGCCGTTGGTCTTGCTGTTGAATTTCTCCGGGTAAAGTGCGTAAAAGTCCTTCAGCGTGTCCCGCTTCAGAATCTCCGTGTGCAGCCGCGCCACGCCGTTCACCGAGTGGCTGCCGATGATGGACAGGTTGGCCATCTTGGCCTGACCGTCCCACAGGATTGCGGTGGCGCGCAGCCGCTCCTGCCAGTCCGGGCCGCTTTTGTCAAAGCTCTCCCGGAACCGCCGGTCGATCTCCTCGATGATCATATACACCCGGGGCAGGATGGACTGGAGCATGTCGATGGGCCATTTTTCCAGCGCCTCGGGCAGCACCGTGTGGTTGGTGTAGGCCACCGTGCGGCAGGTGATGTCCCACGCCTCGTCCCACTCAAGCCCCTCGTCGTCCAGCAGCAGCCGCATCAGCTCGGGCACGCACAGGGCCGGATGGGTATCGTTGATGTGGATGGCCAGCCGCTCGGGCAGCTTCGACCACTCCCCCGCGCCGTACTGCGCCTTGTACTGCCGGACAAGGTCGCCCACCCCGGCGGCCACCAGCAGATACTCCTGCTGGAGCCGGAGCTTTTTCCCCGCCTGGGTGCTGTCATCCGGGTAGAGGATGCAGGTGATGGCCTCGATTTCGTTGCGGTGGCGGACGGCGGCGGCGTAGTCCCCCCGGTTGAAGGCAGCGAGGTCGAACTTCTCCTCCAGCGGCTGGGCGTACCACAGCCGGAGGGGGCTTACCGTCCGCCCGCCGTAGCCCACCACGGGCACGTCGTAGGGCACGGCCAGCACCTTGTCATACCCCCGGTAATGATACGTGATCCGGCCGTCGTGATATTCCCGGTCCACGTAGCCGCCGAACTTCACCACCACCGCCTGATCCGGCTTCGCCGTCTCCCACGGGTAGCCCGCGTCCAGCCAGGCGTCCGGCTCCTCCGTCTGATAGCCGTCCACGATCTTCTGCCGGAACAGGCCGAAGCGGTAGCGGATGCCCATGCCGCCCCCGGGCACGCCGAGAAAGGCCATGGAGTCCATAAAGCACGCGGCCAGACGGCCAAGGCCGCCGTTGCCGAGGCCCGGGTCCCGCTCCAGCTCACAGATGGCGTCCAGATTCTCACCCAGATCCCGCAGCCCGTCCCGGACGATATCCCGGATGCCGAGATTCAGCAGATAATTGTTCAGCAGTCTGCCGATGAGGAACTCCATGGAGAAGTAGTAGACCTCCTTCTCCTGCCCGGCGCGCACCCGCTCGATGGTCTCGGTGCGCACCTTGGACGCCTGACTCTTGATCAGACTCACCAGCACCTGATATTTTTCCAGATCGCTGCACAGCTCCAGCGGCTTGCCCGCGATGTCGATGCAGCCGTTGCGGAACGCAATCTTGAAATCCTCTTTCCCTACAAACATAGAATGGTCATCTCCCATGGGCGGCGGCGCACCGGCCCGCTCCGGCGGATGGTGCGCGCACGCTCTGTCTGTCCTGATATCCTGCTGTCCTGTTTTTACGCCTGCGGCTCCGGTTCCGGCTCCCCGCCGTCCCACCGGAGAATCACGCCGCCCAGCGGCGGCACCGTGAGGGTCAGCGACTGCGCCCGGCCGGCGGCCGGGATTTTCTCCGTCCGCAGGGCGCCGGGGTTGTAGTGCAGGCCGCTGCCGCCGAAGCGCTCCTCGTCGCTGTTGAAAATCTCCCGCCAGCGCCCCGGCTCCGGCGCGCCCAGCCGGAAGCCGAAGTGGCTGTCCGTCCGGAAATTGATGACCACAAGGGTCACATCGTCTTTCTCCCCCCGGCGGACGTAGCTCAGGATGCTGTCCGCCCGGTTGTCCGGGTCAATCCACTCAAAGCCGTCCCAGCCGTGCTCCCGCCGCCAGAGACTCGGCTCCGCCCGGTACAGCCGGTTGAGCTGCCGGATAAACTCCTGATGCTGCCGGTGGTGGTCGTAGTCCAGCAGGAACCACTCCAGCCCCTCGTAAAACCGCCACTCGATGAACTGGCCGAACTCGCTGCCCATGAAGTTCAGCTTCCCGCCCGGGTGGGTCATCTGGTACAGGGCCAGCAGCCGCAGCCCTGCGAACTGCCGCCAGTAATCCCCCGGCTGCCGCTCAATGAGGGAGCACTTGCCGTGCACCACCTCGTCGTGGCTCAGGGGCAGGATAAAATTCTCCGAAAAGGCGTACATCATGGAAAAGGTGAGCTTTTCGTGGGCGCCGGGCCGCCACGGGAAGTCCGTCTGCAAATAGCTCAGGGTGTCGTTCATCCACCCCATGTCCCACTTGTAGTGGAAGCCCAGTCCCCCCTGCTCCGGCGGCTTTGTGACCATGGGCCACGCCGTGGATTCCTCCGCCGCGGTGAACACGCCGGGGAACTGCTCCCCCACCGTGCGGTTGAACTGCCGCAGGAACTCCACGGCCTCGAGGTTTTCCTCCCCGCCGTTCCGGTTGTGCCGCTGCCGGGCGGGGTCGTCCACGCCGTAGTTGAGGTACAGCATACTGCTCACGCCGTCCACCCGGATGCCGTCGGCGTGGAACCGCTCCAGCCAGAACACCGCGCTGGACAGCAGGAACGACCGCACCTCCCCCCGGCCGAAGTCGAAGGTGTACGTCCCCCACTGGACGTGATCCTGATCCTCGTACAGCTTTTCGCCGTTGAACCGGCCAAGTCCGTGGCTGTCCCGGCAGAAATGCCCGGGCACCCAGTCCAGAATGACCCCCAGTCCCGCCCGGTGGCACCGGTCGATGAGGTACATCAGGTCCTTCGGCCCGCCGTACCGGCTGGTGGCGGCGAAATACCCCGTCAGCTGGTAGCCCCACGAGCCGTCCAGCGGGTGCTCCATCACCGGCATGAACTCAACGTGGGTGTAGCCCATGTCCCTCACGTAGGGGACCAGCGTGTCCGCCAGCTCCCGGTATGTACAGAACGCCCCCGGCGGCACGTCCTGCTCCCCCGCCCGGGGGACGTCGTGCTGACGCCACGAGCCGAGGTGGACTTCGTAAATATTCAGCGGCTCCCGGAAATGGTCCCGGCCGCGCCGCGCCGCCATCCACTCTCCGTCCCGCCAGCGGTAGCCCGTGAGCTTCACCGCCCGGGACGCCGTCCCCGGCCGCAGCTCGGCGGCGAAGGCATAGGGGTCGGCTTTGTACAGCAGCTCTCCCGCCGCCGTCTCGATGAGGTATTTATACAGCGCCCCCTCGGCCACGCCGGGCACGAACCCCGCCCAGACGCCGCCGCTGACGTGGTGCAGCCAATGCTCTCCCGGCTGCCAGCCGGTGAACTCGCCCACCACCCGGACGCTCTTCACCCCCGGCGCCCACACGGCGAAGCGCACGCCGTCCGCGCCGTTCTCCCGGGCAAAGTGTGCCCCAAGCCAGCGGTAGCCGCGGCAGCATTCTCCCCGGGCAAACCGGGCCAGCTCTTCCCTTGTCATCCAGCCATTTCCCCTCATGCACTGCCTCCGGCGGATGCGCCGCCCGTCGTCTGTGTCCCGCGGGCGTTCCCGCCCGCTCCCGTCCGCCGCACCGGCCCCTGCGCCCTTAGGGATTGCAGGGTCTGCGGCTTTGCTTCAGTATACTACAACCGCACGTCGAATGGTAGGGGCTTTTCCGAATTTTTACACGAGGCAAAAGAACCCCCGGCGCGCCTGTACTCCGGGACATTTGTTTTTGTTGTGGGAACATATACAAAATTTTGCTAAACATTTCCCGGGTCTTATGATATGATAGATAGAAAAAACATGGGCGGCGCCGCACAGTGCAGTGCCGTCCGGGGAAAATGAGGAACGAAAATGAGCTCAGAACAAAACACTCTCGCGCGGGATCTGACGGTTGGCAGCGTCCCGAAGCGGCTGCTGCTGTTCGCGGCGCCGCTGCTGGCCTCCGGCCTGCTCCAGACGGTATACAACATGGTGGACGCCGTTGTGGTGGGCCAGGTGGTGGGCAGCAACGGCCTTGCCGCCGTGTCCATCGGCGGCGATCTGCTCCACACCCTGACCTTTGTGGCCATGGGGTTTTCCAATGCCGGACAGGTCATCATCTCCCAGTTCACCGGCGCGCGGCAGCCGGAGAAGGTCAAGCGGGTCATCGGCGCGCTGTTCACCTTCCTGCTGGCCTGCTCACTGGTGATCATGGGACTGTGCCTTGTCTTCCGCGATCCGCTGCTGCGGCTGCTGAACACCCCGGAGGAGGCGTGGGAGCACACCGTGGCCTATATTACGCCGTGTATTCTGGGCCTTGTATTTATCTACGGGTATAATCTGGTCAGCGCCGTCCTCCGTGGCATGGGGGACTCCCGGCACCCCTTCCTGTTCATCGCCGTGGCGGCGGTGCTGAACATCGTGCTGGACCTGCTCTTCGTGGCGGTCTTCCACTGGGGAGCCTTCGGTGCGGCGCTTGCCACCGTCATGGGGCAGGCCCTGAGCTTCATCCTGTCGCTGGCGTTCCTGTACCGCCGCCGGGAGCAGTTCGGCTTTGACTTCAGGCTGTCCAGCTTCCGCATCCACAAGGACGTGTTCATCCCGCTGATCCGGCTGGGCATCCCCATGGTGCTCCAGTCCGCGGCGGTGGGCTTCTCCCGGCTGTTCGTCAACGCCAACGTCAACGCCTACGGCGTGGTGGCCACGGCGGTCAGCGGCATCGGCAGCAAGCTGGAGACGGCTATCATCGTCATTATCTCGTCCCTCTCCACCGCAGGCAGCTCCATGATCGGCCAGAACATCGGCGCGGAAAAGTACGACCGGGTTCCCCGGGTAATCCTGGTGTCCTTCCTGTTTGACGCGGTGGTGTGCGGGATACTGATCGCGCTCCTCGTGCTGTTCCCGCATGCGGTGTTCGGCCTGTTCACCAGCGAACCGGAGACGCTGGATATGGCCATGACCTACATCCCGGTGGCGGTGCTGAACTTCAGCGCCTGCATCGCCCGGGCGCCCATGTTCTCCCTCATCAACGGCAGCGGAAACTCCCACCTGAATCTGGCGGTGGCTCTGCTGGACGGAGTCATTGTCCGCATCGGTCTGTCCCTGCTGCTGGGTGAGGCCCTCGGCATGGGCGTCTACGGCTACTGGTACGGCTGCGCGCTGGCGGGCTTCGTGCCCTTCTTCATCGGCGGCGCGTACTACCTCAGCGGCAAGTGGCGCACCCGGCGGTACGTGATCCGGGAGGAGAAGTAAGGCCGGGATTTCAGCCCGTCGGAAAAAGCTGCAAGGCCCTCTCAGTCACCTGCGGTGACAGCTCTCCCAAGGGGGAGAGCCAAGGGGGCTGCGCCCTGTTACATAGTATGTTGGCATGAGAAATGGAGCGTATCTGTATCGATACGCTCCATTGTCTGTTTTATGAACACCCATCTAAATGGCGGGGGGTGAGGTCTATTCCATGGCCGGATTTCCCGGGAAAAGAAAATCTCCGCCCCCATAGG
>CAYNEH010000010.1:0-17384 GCA_964396195.1 uncultured Oscillospiraceae bacterium | reverse complement strand
GACCGGCTCCTTAAACCACTCGGACATCTCTCCGAATCGTCTGCCAGCTCAAATGCAAGAGTTATCTTACCATACAGGTACCCACTTTGTCAATGAAAATTTTGCACTTTCTGCCCTTGACTTTTTTCATGTGCTCTACTAAAATATGATACATTACAAAAGGCGTTGATGGGAAGAAGATACGGACATGTCCGTTTCAGAGAGCCGGCGGCTGGTGCGAGCCGGTGCGGATTTTCGTGTGCATACTGGCCCCGGAGCCGCCGCCCCGAACCGCTGTGCAGTAGGGCCGGACGTCATGACCACGTTACAGGTCAAGGCCTTGTTAGAGGCCGGCAAGCGCATTTGGGCAACCAAATGCGGAACAAGGGTGGTACCGCGTAAGTTTATTACGCCCCTGACAGTTTTGTCGGGGGCTTTTCCTTTCCCCCGGCCGCTCAAAGGAGGAGCATTTTTCATGAAACCCGGTTATCAGAAGTACATTCCCTTCCAGCCCCAGCCCATCGAGAACCGAACCTGGCCCGACCACGTGATCACCCACGCCCCCATCTGGTGCTCCGTGGATCTGCGGGACGGCAATCAGGCACTGGTGGATCCCATGAACCTTCAGGAAAAGCTGGAATATTTTCACACTCTCATCGACATCGGTGTAAAGGAGATTGAAATTGGTTTCCCTTCTGCCAGCGAGACGGAGTACGAGATCTGCCGCGAACTCATCGAGGGCGGCCACATTCCCGATGACGTGACCATTCAGGTGCTGGTGCAGGCCCGCGAGCACCTCATCCGCCGCACCTTTGAAGCCATTGAGGGCGCAAAGAACGTCATTCTGCACTTCTACAACTCCACCTCCACCCTTCAGCGCAAGGTGGTGTTCCATATGGACACCGACGGCATCACCAAAATCGCCACTGACGCCGCTGACCTCATTTACGAGATGTCTCAGCCTGTCATCGCCAACGGCATGAACCTGCGGTACGAGTACTCCCCCGAGTCCTTCATGGGCACAGAGATGGACTACGCCGTGGACATCTGCTCCGCCGTGCTGGATCACCTCCATGCCACCGCGGACAAGCCCGTTATCCTCAACCTGCCCACCACCGTGGAAAACTGTATGCCCAACCAGTTCGCCGACATGCTGGAGTACTTCATCCGCAAGCTCCCCGGTCGGGAGCGGGCCATCATCTCTCTCCACCCCCACAACGACCGGGGCACCGGCGTGGCCACCACCGAACTGGGCCTGCTGGCCGGGGCGGACCGCGTGGAGGCAACCCTCTTCGGCAACGGCGAGCGCACCGGCAATGTGGACATGGTCACGCTGGCCATGAATATGTGGACTCAGGGCATCGACCCGAAGCTGGACTTCCACAACATCAACGAGATTAAGGAAATGTACGAACGCTGCACCAAAATGCCCGTGGGAGATCGGCAGCCCTACGCCGGCAAGCTGGTGTTCACCGCCTTTTCCGGCAGCCATCAGGACGCCATCAATAAGGGCACTCAGTACATGAAGGAATCCGGCACCGATATGTGGGAAATCCCCTATCTGCCCATCGACCCCGCCGATGTGGGCCGGGAGTACGAGCCCATCATCCGCATCAACTCCCAGTCCGGCAAGGGCGGCGCGGCCTTTATCATGCAGCAGAACTTCGGCTTCAAGCTGCCCAAGGCCATGCAGGCGGAATTCGGCCACGTGGTGCAGGCGGAGACCGACCGGGTGGGCACGGAGTTGGCCCCCCAGCGCATTTTCGACCTGTTCAAGGCGGAATATATCGACGCCGACAAGCCCTACGAGCTGCTCCGGCATTCCTTCCATGAAGAGACGGTGGACGGTCACTCCCACGTCACCTTCAAGGGTACCCTCCGCCACACGGACACCACCTTCGACGTGGAAGGCGAGGGAAACGGCCCTATCGACGCTTTCTTCAACGCCATCCACGGCCAGAAGATCGACAAATTCACCTTCCTTGACTACTCCGAGCACGCCATCACCGACGGCTCCGACTCCATGGCCGTGGCCTATATCCATCTTCAGGACAAAAACGGCAAGGACTTCTTCGGCGTTGGCATCAGCCACAACATCAACCTCGCCCCCCTCAAGGGCATTCTGTCCGCTATCAACCGGGCTGTCCGCAAATAAAACGGCCTGAACATGAAAAACGCCTCCGGACTTACATCCGGAGGCGTTTTCGCGTTTCTCAGTAGTTGTCGGCGCGGCGCTCGAAGTAGGAGCCGGGATGGGCGCAGACGGGGCACGCCTTGGGCGCGGTCTTGCCCACGTAGACGTAGCCGCAGTTGCGGCAGATCCACACGGTCTCCTCGCCGGCGGAAAACACCATGTCGTTTTCCACATTGCCCAGCAGCTTGAGATAGCGTGCCTCGTGCTCCTTCTCGATGGCACCCACCATCTCAAACAGGCGTGCGATGCGGTCGAAGCCCTCCTCGCGGGCGGTGGCGGCCATATCTTTATACATCTCGGTCCACTCTTCGTTCTCGCCCGCAGCAGCTGCCTTCAGGTTCTCAGCGGTGGTACCGATGCCGCCCAGCTCCTTGAACCACATCTTGGCGTGCTCCTTCTCGTTGCCGGCGGTCTCCTCGAAGATAGCCGCGATCTGCTCGTAGCCGTCCTTGCGGGCCTGACTGGCAAAGTAGGTGTATTTATTGCGAGCCTGGCTTTCGCCGGCAAAGGCAGTCCACAGATTAGCCTCGGTCTTGCTTCCTCTCAGTTCCATATTCATGATCTCCTTTAAAAAAATAGTCGTTTGAATTACTCCCGGACCTTCCTGCAATCACGGAGAATGCATATCCCATAAGCGGTGACCGCACTCTCTTGTCGATGGCCTTCAAGATCAGGCTGCCGCAGCGGCTGCAGACATACAGCTTCACCTTGGCTTTAGTTCTTCCCGGTTCTGATTGTTTATTGCTAAAAGGAATCGTTATTGTTTAACTGATGTGAGTGTACCATAGCTGCGCATAAAATGCAAGCCCTTTTCAAAAATTTTCCCCGTTTTTTCGCACCGTTCCCGCGCGCGATAATCGGCGGAACACGCCAAAAAACAGGAGGATAAATTTTTTGAAAACATTTGCCGTGCTGACCCTTGCCATGGCAGGCTGCGCCAGCAATAAGGGCAATAATACCGTCTCTTCCCGCGCCGCGGTCGATGCGAGCCGGGTCATACAGGGCAAATAACGACACCCCAAGGTCATTGAGAAATAAACTGCCGCAGAATTACATTCTGCGGCAGTTTGCGTCTCTATCATACATTGTTCAGATGCAGGCTTTGGGCTTCGTAGCCGAAATACTTCTCCAGCACGTCCAGCGAGCCGAGGCCGCCGGCTTCCTCGCCAATCTTCCGAAAGCCGTTCTTCTCGTAAAACCGCCGGGCGCGGTCATTTTCCGGTGCACAGCGCAGGCGGAGATACTCCCGCCCCATAGGCCGGTAGATGCCTATCGCCTGCCCCAGCAGCTGAATGCCCAGACCGTGGGCACGGGTCTCCGGCGTCAGGTAGAAAAACGGGATGCCGCCCACGCCCTTGTCCGCATCCCGGCACATGTCCAGCTGGAGCACCCCCGCCGGAGTGTCCTCCTGCATGGCCACCATTACGCTGCGGATGTCATAATGGCTCTGGTTCTCCGCGTCCCGGAGAAAGCCGTAGCCGTTGAAGCCCTGCATGGTGTGGTGGATGGTCTTCCACGCCTCCTGCCGGGCCTCGAAGTAGAGCTTGCCCTCCGTTTTGAAGTCCAGCGGCCGAAACCACAGGTTATACTTCCCGTAGCCGGCCGCGCCGTCCTTATTCCGCCACATCCGGAGGCCCATCGTCGATAACTCGCCCAAATGACTGTTGTCGTTAATGTACTCCACCGTCACGGTATCGCCGTCGAACAGCAGCTTCGACACGCAGGTATTGTCCCCATGAGGCACCCGGTCAATCTGATCCAGCGGATAGCCATACAACCTGGCCAGCACCGTCCGGATGGCCGTCCCGTGGGAGAACACCGCCACAGTCTGCCCCTCGTGGGCGGCGGCAATCCGACGGAGGGCGGCAGTCATCCGCATCTGCACCGCGCCGTAGGTCTCGCTGCCCTGCACGTGCCACGCCGGATCCGCCCGGCTGAAGGCGTCCAGCGACGCAGCATTGTCCCGGTGGATCTGCCCCCATGTGCGATCCTCCCACACGCCGCCGCCGATCTCCCGGAGGTCCGGGTCAGCGTGCAGCTCCAGCCCCCGGGGCTGATAAATGGCCCGGGCTGTAGTCATGGTGCGGAACAGGTCGCTGGAATATACCGCGTCGATGTGCTCCCCGGCAAAGCGCCGGGACAGTGCCTCGATCTGGCGGTAGCCGTTTCCGGTGATGACGCTGTTATACCAGCCGTGGAACCGGTGATATACATTTCCCTCCGCCTCCGCGTGGCGGATCAGATAAACCGTGGTCATAGAGTCCCTGCTTTCAAACGTGTATTGCTGATCTTCCTCTTACCAGGCCTTTACAGCGCCGGTGAGGCCGGACACCCGATCCAGTCCCTTCCGCTCCGCGATGGCTTCCAGCTCGTCCCGCACCCTGATGGGGGCGAAGGGGTCGGCAAACAGAGCGGTGCCCACCGCCACGGCGGACGCGCCCGCCAGCATGAGCTGAGCCGCATCCTCGCCCTTGGAGACGCCGCCCATGCCCAGAATGGGCAGCTTGACGGCGGCGGCAGTCTCCCAAACCATCCGCACTGCCACCGGCAGCACGGCGGGGCCGGACAGGCCGCCGGTGTTCATCTTCAGCACCGGGCGGCCGGTGTTCACATCAATGCGCATGCCGCGCAGGGTGTTGATGAGGGACAGGGCATCCGCTCCCGCGCCCTCCACCGCCCTGGCAATCTCTGTGATGTCGGTGACGTTGGGGGAAAGCTTCACCATCACGGGCACGGTGGAGTGCCGCTTGGCTGTCTCCGTCACCTCGGCGGCCAGCTCCGGCTTCGTGCCGTAGGCAAGGCCGCCCGCCTTTACGTTGGGGCAGGAGATGTTGACCTCAATCATGTCGACCCCCGCCGCCGACAGCTTTTCACACATGACGCCGTACTCCTCCGGTGTGTTGCCGGAGATGTTGGCAATGACCTTTACATCGTACTGCCGCAGGAAGGGCAGCTCCGTCTCGATAAAGGCATCCACGCCGGGGTTCTGAAGGCCCACGGAATTCAGGATGCCCATGGGCGTCTCCGCGATGCGGGGGGCGGGGTTGCCCTCCCGCCGCCGGGCGGTGAGGCCCTTGACGCAGATGCCGCCCAGCTCGGACAAATCATAGAACTGCCCGTACTCCCGGCCGAAGCCAAAGGTGCCGGAGGCCACCACCACCGGGTTCTTCATGGTCATTCCCGCCAGATTGACGGACATATCCACCTTATTCATCCCAGTCCACCTCCCGGGCATCAAATACAGGGCCGTCCTTACAGACGTGCTTCATGGAGCCGTCCGCCGCTTTGCACGCGCATACAAGACATGCGCCCACGCCGCATCCCATCCGTTCCTCCATGGACACCTGACAGGGCACGCCAAAGTCTGATGCCGCACGGTACACGCTCTTCAGCATGGGCTTCGGCCCGCAGGCCAGCACCGCTGTATAGCCGCTGTCCTTTTCCAGCTCCTGACGCACCAGCGCGTCCGCAAAGCCGTGGTGGCCCAGCGTGCCGTCGTCGGTGGCGATGCGCACCCCTCCGGCGCAGGCCTTGCTGAACTCCTCCAGCAGCATCACGTTCTTTGCCGACCGGAAGCCCAGCACCGCTGTGCTCTCCCCGGCGCCGTGGACGGCGCAGCCCAGCATGGGGGGCACGCCGATGCCGCCGCCCACCAGCAGATATTTTCCGTCCGGCTCCATCTGAAAGCCATGGCCCAGCGGGCCGAGGACATCCACCTTGTCACCCACCTCCCGGCGGGCAAGCCACTCCGTGCCCTCCCCCCGGACCTCGAACACCAGCCGCAGCAGCTCACGCTGCTCCGCCCAGTTGCAGATGGAAATGGGCCGCCGCAGCAAGCGGCTGTGGCCGCACTTGATATGCACGAACTGACCCGGCATGGCAATCTGGCCCGTCAGGCCCTCTGTCTCCAGCGTCATGGACCACGCGCCGGAGGACAGCCGGGTCATTTCCAGCACCTTGCAGTTATTTTCTACCTTCATCCTATTTTACGCCCTTTCTTCGGCGGTTCTATGGCCGCCTTATGGGTTTTACAGAACCGTGATATACTCCTTCAGCTCGTCCCGCATCTGCTCGGCGGCGGCCCGGGCGGCCTCCTGATAGTCCTCGCCATTCTTCCCGGTCTTCTTCCACGCGCACATGATGGAGCGGGAGGCATTGACGATGGCCCCACGGCCCAGCTCATCAAATGCGTAGCGCACATCGGCGGCAGTTCCGCCCTGCGCGCCGTAGCCCGGTACGAGGAAGAAGGTGTGGGGCAGGCGGCGGCGCAGCTCCCGCAGCACCGTGGGATGGGTGGCGCCCACCACCGCGCCCAGCGCCTGATAGCCGTATTTCCCGGCGGTATCCCGGGCCCAGCGCTCGATGAGGTCACCCATGACAGCGTACACCACCCGGTCACCCGCCACCATGTCCTGAAATTCCATGGACGAGGGGTTGGATGTCTTGGCCAGCACGAAGGCGGACTTGTTCCGAGCCGTGCACTGGTCGAGGAAGGGCTTGATCGCATCGGAGCCCATATAGCCGTTAAGGGTGACGCAGTCGGCATCGAACACGGGGTACTCCCTGTCCCCCACCTTTGTCACGCCCAGCCACGCCTCGGCGTAAGCCGTGGCAGTGGTGCCGATGTCGCCTCGCTTGATGTCGGCAATGACATACAGGCCCTTCTCCTGAGCGTACCGAATGGTCTTTTCCATGGTCACCATACCGGCCCAGCCCAGATTTTCGTAGTAAGCCGCCTGAGGCTTCACCGCAGGCACCACCTCGTACAGCGCGTCGATGAGGCCGCGGTTGAATTGCCACACCGCGTCCGCCGCGCCCGCCAGCGTCTCGCCGAACTCCTCATAGCTCCGCTTTAGAATGTGGGCGGGGACATACTCGATCCGGGCGTCCAGCCCGGCCACCGTCGGGTTCTTTTTCTCTCTGATCTTCTCCTGAAGAATATCGAACGACATGGTCAGCCCTCCTGATAAATAATTGTTCCGCCGGAAATGGTATATTTGACTTTGCCTTTGACCTTACGTCCCGCAAAGGGGGTGTTGCGGCCCTTGGACTTAAACTGTGCCGGGTCGATGGTCCACTCCTCATCCTCGTCGAAAATGACCAGATCCGCATCCGCTCCCACCGCCAGCGTCCCCTTGTTGATACCCAGAATGATGGACGGCGCGGCGGACATCTTGGCAATAACCCACGGCAGAGGCAGCTTGCCGCTGTGGTACAGCGCCGTCAGCGACAGAGCCAGCGACGTCTCCAGTCCCACCATGCCGCTGGGCGCATCGGGCAGAGGCCGGGCCTTCTCCTCGGCGGAGTGGGGAGCGTGGTCGGTGACGATAGCATCGATGGTGCCGTCCTGCAGGCCCTCTAAAATGGCGGCCACGTCCGCATCGGTGCGCAGGGGCGGATTCACCCGGGCCATGCTGCCCTGAGTCAGCACCTCCTGCTCGGTAAGGGTAAAGTACTGAGGACAGGTCTCGCATGTAATCTGCACGCCCCGCTTCTTCGCCTGACGGACGATGTCCACGCTCTTCGCCGTGGAAATATGGCAGATGTGGACATGGGCCCCGGTTTCCTCCGCCAGCCGGGCGTCCCGCTCCACCTGCATCTCCTCCGCGATAGCCGGGCGGCCGGGCAGGCCCAGCGCGTCTGCCACCGGTCCGGCGTTGACGGCGTAATTCTGCACAAGATTCTTATCCTCGCAGTGGTCGAGGATGACCATGCCAAGCTCTTTTGCTTTCAGGAACGCCTGCCGGAACAGCTCCTCGTCCTGCACCGGCACGCCGTCGTCAGACAGGGCGGGCGCCCCCGCCGCCTTCAGGGCGGCGAAGTCGGTGAGCTGTTCGCCCTTCATGCCCACGGTGACGGCCCCCACGGGCAGCACGTTCACCCCGGTGGCCTTAGCCTTGTCCCGGATGGCGGCGATCTGCTCCGGCGCGTCCGTCACCGGGTTCGTATTTGCCATAGCAACCAGCGTAGTGACGCCGCCGTGGGCCGCCGCGGCGCAGCCGGTTTCGATGGTCTCCTTATACTCGAACCCCGGCTCCCGCAGGTGGACGTGCATATCCACCAGGCCGGGAGCCACCGTCAGCCCCACCGCGTCGATGACCTTGTCCGCCGCCATAGGGCGACCGGAGATTGCGGCGATTTTTCCGTCTTCGATGAGCAGGTTGCCCATGGCGTTCAATCCTGTGGCCGGGTCCACCAGCCAACCGTATTGGATCAGCAGCTTCAAGGGGAAAACACACCCTTCCATAATTGTTTTATGTCATTGTATATTATATCGTATCACCCGGGGTTCCGCAATAAATAAAATAGACACAACCGCCCCCGCGACCCCTGCCCTTTCCCGGCATATTTCTCCGCGCCGCCGCGCGCGCTCCGCCCTTCACATGCTCTTTTCGGCTCCGCGGGCGCCCAATCGGAAAATTTTTCATTTAGGCGGAACTTTTTTCTGACGGCTCCGTCTAACAAAGGAATCCGGCTCGATTTTGCCCTTTATTTCGCTGTTGCAAAAAGGACGGAAATCTGCTATACTATGGTGTATGTGTTCAAAAAAAGCAAAAGGACTGATGACGAGTGAGCGAACAGGGAAAGCGGCTCCAGCGACGCAAGCAGGAAGATGCCGCCTTCAACAAGATGCTGCTTTGGCTGGCCGGTGCTGTCGTACTGGAGATTCTGACGTTCCTGCTCCGGCGTATTTATATCAACTATTCCTATACGGACTTCGGCGTGGGCCTGATGGTCGCCCTGAACAGCTTCTTCGGCGTGTTCCGGTTCGCCGGAGCTGTGCTGACTGTCGCGGGAGCTGTGTGGCTCCTGCTGTCCCTCAAAGGCGGGAAAAAGCTGGTAGCTCCCGGCGTGTTCACCGGCGTGATCCTGTGGCTTTGGGCCGCATCCGTGCTGTGCTTCGGGCTGAACACCATGGGGATGCAAATCCTGTGCGTGCTGCCGGTGGCCGTGGCCGTGCTGGCCGCCATCTACTTCCTGTATCAGCGTGAGTTTTTCTACAACACCATTCTCGTTGGTATCGGCATCACTGCTCTGTGGGTGTATCGGCAGATTTACATGAATCACCCCCGCATGACCTACTGCGGTTTTGCCGCCGTGTGGGTGGGTCTGGCCGCAGCCGCCGCTCTGGCTTTCCTGCTCAGCCGCCGGAAGGGCAAGCTGGGCTTTCTCCGGGTTCTGCCCGCCGGAGCCGGGTACCCTTCCATCTACCTCACCTGTGCAGTGACGGCGGCGGTGCTGCTGGCCGCGCTGCTCGTCGGCATCGCCGTGGCCTACTATGCAATCTTCGCGCTCATCGGCTGGCTGTTCTGTCTGGCCGTGTACTATACCGTTAAGCTGATGTAAGCTCTTCCGCATTTCCAAAAGGACTCCTGCCAGAGGCGGTCAGAAATATGCGATAATTTTTAAGCGACACCCTCAAGCGTTACAAACGAAAAGACCACACAACTGACTGCAATGTCGGCTGTGTGGTCTTTTTTGGTTTTTATATTACTGCCTTCCAATGGTTATCCGGAAGATATTCTGTTTCGCGTGCACCTGGCCCGGCAGGCGAATTTTTCTGCGGTGAACGGAAGTTAGCCTTAGCAAACTTTTGCTTGACAAATTTCCGTTCGCGTGATAGGGTACAGATACACTCCCCCCCAGGGGGGTATACGGAGGTGACCCTATATGATGGCAGACAAGCAGACCGTGCTACGCCTGCTGAAAACCGCCCGGGGGCAACTGGACGGCATCATCAAAATGGTGGAAGACGACCGCTACTGCATGGACATCTCCCAGCAGGTTCTGGCCGCCGATGCCATGCTCCGCCGGGTGAACAAGGAGATATTGACCGCCCACCTGAAGCACTGCGTTGAGCACGCCAAGACCGATCAGGAGCGCTCCGACAAGATCGACGAGCTTGTGAACGCGCTGGGTAAAATGTTGTAAAACGGGAACTTTGATCTCGGGCGCAAATCGTCTCCCCACAAAATCCCTGATTTTGCGGGGGCCCCGTTATTTTTATCCCCTCGGGCGAAGTGAATTCGCCCTTCGGGAAATTCTCCGCTTTGCTCCGAATTTACGCCGCACCCGCGGCGCGCATGGGCGGAGCACCGTTTATCGAAAGTCTGGTGGTTTTATCATGAAGCAGAAATTTACCGTTACCGGCATGACGTGCTCCGCGTGCTCCGCCCATGTGGACAAGGCCGTGCGGAAGCTGCCGGGAGTGCAGGACGTGAACGTGAACCTGCTGGGCGGCTCCATGACGGTGGACGGCGACGATTCTGTCACACCGGAGGCCGTCATCGCCGCGGTGGAAAAGGCTGGCTACGGCGCGTCCCTGCCCGCTGCGCCGGGTCAGAACACCGCTCCCGTCCCCACTCTCAACACCATGGAGGATGAGCTGAAAAGCATGAAGACCCGGCTCATCGCCTCCTTCGTGTTCCTTATCCCCCTGTTCTACCTGTCTATGGGCCACATGATGGGCTGGCCCATCCCCCACTTTTTCCACGGCACGGAAAACGCCATGACCTATGCCCTCACCCTCTTCCTGCTCACCGTGCCCATCATGGTCATCAACCAGAAGTACTATCGGGTGGGCTTCAAGACGCTGTTCCACCTCTCCCCCAACATGGACTCTCTCATCGCCGTAGGCTCTGCCGCCGCCGTCATCTACGGCATCGCCGCCCTGTACCGCATCGGCTGGGGTCTGGGCCACATGGACATGGACGTGGTGGAAAAATACTCCATGGATCTCTATTTTGAGTCCGCAGGCATGATCCTCACCCTCATCACTCTGGGTAAATATCTGGAGACCCGCTCCAAGGGGAAGACCGGTCAGGCCATCGCCCGGCTCATCGACCTCGCCCCAAAGACGGCCACCGTCCTCCGGGACGGCAAAGAGTCCGAAGTGCCTGTGGAGCAGGTTCAGCTGGGTGACCTGCTGCTGGTCCGGCCCGGCGGCTCCATCCCCGTGGACGGCATAGTGACAGAAGGTGCATCCTCTGTGGACGAATCCGCCCTCACCGGCGAGTCCATTCCCGTGGACAAGGAGCCGGGAGACACCGTTATCTCCGCCTCCGTCAACAAATCCGGTGTGCTCACCATCCGAGCCACCCGGGTTGGACAGGACACCACCCTCGCCCAGATGATCCGTCTGGTGGATGAGGCTGCCTCCTCCAAGGCCCCCATCGCCAAACTGGCCGACCGGGTGGCCGGCGTGTTCGTCCCCGCGGTCATGAGCATCGCCCTTGTCACTGCCGTGGTCTGGTTCATCGCCACCAATTCGGTGGAGATGGCACTGACCTCCGGCGTGGCGGTGCTGGTCATCTCCTGCCCCTGCGCGCTGGGCCTCGCCACCCCCGTGGCCATTATGGTGGGCACCGGCAAGGGCGCGGAGCACGGCATTCTGGTGAAATCTGCCGAGGGTCTGGAAACTCTGCGCTCCGTCACCACCGTGGTACTGGACAAGACCGGCACCATCACCGAGGGCAAGCCCCGGGTCACCGACCTCTATCCCCTCGGCTCCACAACTGAGGAAGAACTGCTCTGCGTGGCCGCCAGTCTGGAAAAGCCCTCGGAGCACCCCCTCGCCGCCGCCGTGGTGGACGAGGCGGAGCGCCGCAATATCCCGCTGTGCGCCGTCACCGACTTCGAGGCCGTCCACGGCAAGGGCGTCCGGGGCGAGGTGCAGGGCGCCCGGTATATCGCGGGCAACGCCGCCATGCTGGCCGACGCGGGCATTTCGCTGGGACAGGATCAGATGATCGCCGACCAGCTGGCCCAGCAGGGCAAGACCCCGCTGTTCTTCGTGGAGGACGGCAGGCCCATCGGCATCATCGCCGTGGCCGACACGGTGAAGGACAGCAGCCGGACGGCCATCGACGGCTTCCGGAAGCTGGGGCTGAAGGTCGTCATGCTCACCGGTGACAACCGCCGCACCGCCGAGGCGATCGGCAAAGAGCTGGGATTGACGCAGGTCATCTCCGAGGTGCTGCCCACCGATAAGGAGCGGCAGGTGGCCGCCCTTCAGGCTCAGGGCGAGAAGGTTGCCATGGTGGGCGACGGCATCAACGACGCCCCCGCACTCGTCCGGGCAGACGTAGGCCTTGCCATCGGCGCGGGCACCGACGTGGCCATTGAGTCCGCCGACATCGTCCTGATGAAAAGCGACCTTGTGGATGCTGTCACCGCCGTGGAGCTGTCCCGGGCCACCATCCGAAACGTCAAGCAGAACCTGTTCTGGGCGTTCTTCTACAACATTATCTGCATTCCGCTTGCCGCCGGCGCGTTCTACCCCATTTTCCACCTCCAGCTCTCCCCCATGTTCGCAGCCGCAGCCATGAGCCTGTCCTCCGTTTGCGTGGTGTCCAATGCTCTGCGCCTGCGGTTCTTCAAACCCAGTATTCAGGAGACAGCCCCCGCCGCAAAATCCAAGCCCGTCAACACTGAGAACGGCTCCGCCGTTCCGGAACTGAAAGGAGATACAAAACCCATGGAAAAGAAAGTAATGATTGAAGGCATGATGTGCCAGCACTGCGTAGCCCACGTCACCAAGGCCCTCAATGCCCTGCCCGGCGTCACCGCCGTGGTGGATCTGGACTCCAAGTCCGCTGTCGTCACCGGCGACGTGTCCGACGACGCCATCCGCGCCGCCGTGGAGGAGGCAGGGTACGAGGTCACCGGCATCCAGTAAGGCAAAAAGTCTACGACTCGTGGATAGACAGTGCCGTCCCTCTCTGATATGATGCTGTCCGTCAGAAAAATCATTTCAGGAGGTGAATCACATGGACTGTGCAAAGACCGGCGCCCTTATCCGGCGGCTCCGGCTGGAGCAGGGCCTGACGCAGGCGGCGCTGGCCGCCCGGGTGGGCGTGGGCGCAAAGGCCGTCAGCAAATGGGAGCTGGGACAGGGCTGCCCCGATGTCTCCCTGCTGGCCACGCTGGCTCAGGCGCTGGGCGTACCGGCTGAGGGTCTGCTGACCGGGGCGCTGGACGAGAACAGTCCGGTACCCGGGAACATGAAAAAACTCAGTTTTTTGGTCTGCCCCGCCTGCGGCAGCATCACTGTCACCACCGGTGCGGTGCAGGCATCCTGCTGCGGCCGCTCCCTGTCCCCTCTCGCAGCGCAGAAGGCGGGGCCGGAGGATGCTCTCACCGTGGAAACGGTGGAGGATCAGTGGCTCATTACCGGCAGCCATCCCATGACCAAGAACAACCACATCTCCTTTCTGGCCTTCGCCAGAGGGGACAGCGTCCAGATCCTCAAGCAGTACCCCGAGTGGGACCTGCTGGCCCGGCTGCCGAAGCAACACGGCACGCTATATTTCTACAGCACCACAAAGGGCCTGTTCTATCAGCATCTGTAAGAAAAAACGTCCCCGCTGTTTTTTTAGACAGCGGGGACATTTTTTTAATCCAGCGCCAGTGACGCTGCCAGAAGCTTCTTCGTATAATCGTCTCGCGGATGGTCGTACACCGTATCCACGTCGCCCTGCTCCACGATCTCGCCGTGGTACATGACGCACACCCGGTCGCACAGCTGGTACACCACCGCCAGATCATGGGAGATGAACAGATAGGACAGGCCGAATTTCTCCCGCAGGTCGGCCAGCAGCTGCAAAATCTGCGCCTGTAAGGTCACGTCCAGCGCGGACACCGGCTCGTCCAGCACGATGAGCTTGCTGCCCTGAATGAGGGCGGAGGCGATGGACACACGCTGCCGCTGCCCGCCGGACAACTGTGAGGGTCTGCGGTTATAGTGCTCCTCGGAAAGGCCCACCTGCCCCAGCATCTCGTCCACCCGGCGGCGGCGCTCCGCCTTGTCGCGGATGCCCATGGCCCGGAGGGGTTCTTCCAATATCCAGCCCACGGTTTTCGCCGGGTTCAGAGAACTGTACGGATCCTGAAACACCATCTGGGGCCGGGTGGTGTTCAGCTCCACCGTACCGGCTGCGTCCTTCACGAAGCCCAGCACCACCTTGGCCAGCGTGGTCTTGCCGGAGCCGGACTCGCCCACAATGCCCAGCGCTTCCCCTTCGCCGAGGGTGAGAGAGACGTCACTGAGCACCTGCCGGCGGCTTTTGCCTTTTCCGTACCAGCTGTTTAGATGGTCAATCTTCAAGATCTGACCGTCAGCCATTGTCGCCGCCCCCTTTCAGCTTCCGCCGGGTTGGGCGGGAGGCGATTAGCTTCTTCGTATACTCCTGCTGAGGGTGGTAAAATACCTGCTCCACGTCCCCCTGCTCCACGATGCGGCCATGCTGCATGACCACCACGCGGCGGCACAGGGCCTTAATCACGCCGAGATCGTGGGAGATAAACAGGATTGCGGTGCCCTCCTTGCGGTTGATCTCCTTGAGCGTCTCCAATATCTGGGCCTGAATGGTCACGTCCAGTGCGGTGGTCGGCTCGTCCGCGATGAGCAGCTGGGGCCGCAACACGATGGCCGAAGCAATCATCACCCGCTGGCGCATACCGCCGGACAGCTCGTGGGGATAGCTGCGGTACAGCTTCTCCGGGTCATCCAACTCTGCCAGCGACATGGCCTCCAGCGCTCTCTTCTTCCGCTCCTCCCTGGAGAGCTTCGTGTGGATGCGCAGGGACTCCTCCACCTGCTTGCCGATCTGCATGGTGGGGTTCAGGCTGGTCATTGGCTCCTGAAAAATGATGGACAGCTCCTCGCCCTGATAGCCCCGGAGTTTTTCCCGGCTCATGGCAAGGAGGTTTTCCCCGTCGAACTCCGCCTTGCCGGACACGGTGACTGCGGAGCGCTTGATAAGGCCCATGATGGCGTGGGCGGTCATGGACTTGCCGGAGCCGGACTCGCCCACGATGCCCACAATCTCGCCCCGATCCATTTGCAGGTTGAAATTTTCCACCGCGGTGAAGGGCTGTTCCCGGTCCCGGAACACCACGGACAGGTGCTCGATATTCAGCATCATACGATCTCACCCATCCTTTCCCGGATGCCCTCGCCGATCATACCCACGCCAAGAATGAGCAGAACCACCGTCAGTCCAGGGAACACCGTGTACCATGGGGCGGTGAACAGATAGCTCTGGGCCTCGCTGAGCATCCGGCCAAGGCTCGCATCCGGCGGGGTAACGCCAATGCCCAGATAGCTCATGGACGCCTCAGCCAGCACCGCGTTGTTGAAGCCAATGGTCAGGCCGCTGAGCAGTACCGGCCACGTGTTGGGCAGGATATGTACGAAAATAATCCGCGCACCGGACACGCCGGAAAGCCGGGCCGCCCGGACAAAATCCCGGTCCCGGTACTTGAGGAACTCCCCCCGCACCAGACGGGCAAAGCTGGGGATGAACAGCACGCCCAGCGCCGCAATGACGTTGTACTTGCCCGGGCCGATGACGGCGATAACCACCAGCGCCAGCAGGATGCTGGGAAAGGCGGCGATGGCGTCACACACGCGCATGCACACCGTGTCCAGCAGTCCGCCGTAGTAGCCGCACAGGGCGCCGATGAGCAGTCCCGCGAAAAATCCGATGGCCACGGTGGCCAGCGCGATGGTGAGAGTGGTTCCCGCTCCGTCCAGCGTCCGGGAGAAGATATCCCGGCCCATCTGGTCGCAGCCGAAAATATGGCTCAGGCTGGGGCCGGCATACTTGTCGGCGGCGCTCATGGCCGTGGGGTCATAGGGCGTCCAGAACATGCCCACCAGAATAAAAGCCATCATGATAACGGTGATGATGATGCCCACCGTCAGATACCAGTTGTGCTTCTTCATGCCGTCACCTCCCCCGCAGCCGGGGATCCATCACCCGGTAGAGCAGATCGGCGGCGAAGTTGCACAGCACCACCACCGCGGCGATGATGACCACCACCGCCTGCACCACCGGGTAGTCCCGGTTGCCGATGGATGTGATGAGCATCTGCCCCAGCCCGGGGATGGCAAATACCTGCTCCACCACAATGGAGCCGGCCACGATATCCGCCATGGTCATGGCAAGAAACGTGACCACCGGGATCATGGCGTTGCGCAGCACGTGCCGCCACAGGGCGGAGGTCATGGTGTTTCCCTTGCTGTACGCCGTGCGGATGTAGTCCGCTCCCATCTCGCTGAGGATGGATCCCCGGAGCATCTTGACGGTCATGGCCGCCTTGGGCAGCGCCACTGCCACGGCTGGGAAAAAGAGATACCAGAGGTACTGCCCCACGCCCTGACTGGGCGAGGCGTAGGCTCCGGGAGTAAACCACTTGAGCACCAGCCCGAAGATATAGGTCAGCGCAATGCCCACCAGAAAGCCTGGAATGGACATGGTGATCTGGTTGAGCACGGTGAGCACCCGGTCGATGACGCCGTCCTGATGCCGGGCGGCCAGAATGCCCAGCGGCAGCGACACCGCCACGATGAGCACAAAGGCGATGGCCGCCAATGTCAGCGTTACGCCGATCCGGGGCGCCAACAGGTCGGCCACCGGCATGTCGAAGTTGTACGACTGTCCGAAATCGCCGGTGATGAAGCTGCCCACCCAGTTGAGGTACCGCTGCCAGATGGGCAGATCCAGCCCCAGCTGGGCTCGGACTGCGGCAATCTGTTCCTCAGTGGCATCCACACCCACGATGGAGCTGGTGGGGTCACCTGGGACGATGGAAAAGGCCAGGAACGCCAGCGCCGTTACCAGCACGAGGGTGAGCAGCAGCAGACCCAGCCGTTTGAGAATGGTCTTGGCCAACGGGGTTATGCCCCCTTTCGATTCCGCCGGGCAAAATCGGGCCCGGCAGGCTCCGCGCCCGAAAAATACAGGCGTGGGCGGAAATAATACGAATCGGGGCTGCCGCCATAGACGGCAGCCCCGGCGTATGCTCAGGTGTATCGGGATAAAATCAGGCGCTGAAGTGAATGGTGCTCATGTCCAGCACATAGGTGCGGTAGAAGGTCACGCCGGTCAGCTCCGGGGAAGTGACCGTCAGGTCGCACAGGTCCTGAAGCCAGATGCTGGCGGCCTGCTCGTTGAGGATGCGCTCGGCCTGCTTGTAAAGCTCGGTCTGCTCCGCATCATCAAGGCACACTATGGCGGCGTTCACCGCGGCATCGTAGTCGGCGTCGTTGAAATTGATGAAGTTCTTACTGCCGTCGGACACATAGCGCACCAGCATCTCACGGGCGGTCATATCGCTGGCGGCAACGCCGCAGACGGTGGACATATACTCCCGGCCGCGGTACACGTCGCTGACCCACGTCTCCCACTCCACGGGCTGGATGGTG
>CAYNEH010000009.1:0-17551 GCA_964396195.1 uncultured Oscillospiraceae bacterium | reverse complement strand
CACGTCAAACTCGGTCTTCTCCTCGGCAACGGGAGCAGCAGCGGCAGCAGCGGGAGCAGCCATAGCGGCGGCGGAAACGCCGAACTCTTCCTCCAGAGCCTTAACGAGCTCGTTGAGCTCCAGAACGGTCAGGGACTTCACTTCTTCGATCATAGCGGTAATCTTCTCGCTAGCCATGATGAAATACCTCCTTAATTGTATTGTAGAAAAATAAATGTGTCTGCCCTCATCGGGGCAGGGGGTGCCGGGTGATTACTCGGCGGGGGTCTCTTCGGCAGCGGCGGGCTCGCCGTTCTGCTCGGCGATGGCCTTGATGACGATGGCCAGGCTGGTGATAGGAGCCAGCATCATGCCGAGCAGCTGAGCCACCAGACCGTCCTTGGAGGGCAGCTCGGCCAGAGCGGCCACGTCCTCCAGGGGGATGACCTTGCCGTCCATAAAGCCGGCCTTGATGTTGAAGCGGTCACCCATCTGCTTGGCGTACTTGTTGACGATCCGCATGGGAGCGATGGGGTCGTCCTTGGAAACGGCCAGAGAAGTGGTGCCGTTCAGGACGCTGTCCAGCTCGGACATGCCCAGCTCGTCGATGGCGCGGCGGACGAGGGTATTCTTCACGACGGAATACTCCACACCGTTCTCGCGCAGCTCGTGACGGAGCGCGGTATCCTCGGCAACGGTGATGCCCTTGTAGTCCACCAGGACGCCGGAAGAAGCGCTCTTCAGAGTCTCGGTCAGAGCGGCCACGATGGCCTGCTTTTCACTGAGAACCTTTGCGTTAGGCATTAGATATTCACCTCCGGAAAATTGGTGCGGCGGCATAAAAAATGCACCGCTTTCGTGTCAAATCGAAAACAGCGCAGACATAGTCTTATAAGCTGCATTCTCGGCAGGATTTACGGCATTGTCACGCTTCACCTGTTCGCGACGTACGGCTTCCCTCCGACTCAAAACACAAATGTATGGGCTGCGCCCATCCTGATTTGTATTTTTCGCTTCGGTCCATCAGTACTGCTCACAACGGCTCAGGCGCTTCTGCCACCTGCTGTCTTTGAACACGAAAAATATTATATCAGCCCCGGAGGGCTTTGTCAAGCAAAACCCTCCGGGAGATATAATAAAATGAGTGAGCTGAGGTCAGGCTGTGTGTCACGCTGCGGATTGGGCGCATGGCCGGGGCGCTTTCACTCCGACTCGGGCTGGTATCCGGGCCTTGCGGCCCGTCTCTCGCCCTCGCTTTGCTCCAAGCTCCCCTATGCGCCTATCCTTCGCGCTTCTTATTACACAAACTTCGCAGCGTTGACCTTCACGCCGGGGCCCATGGTGGCGGCGGCGACGCAGCTCTTGATGTACTGACCCTTGGCGGCGGCGGGCTTGGCCTTGACGATGGCACCCATGAGAGCGTTCAGGTTCTCAGTGAGCTTCTCAGCGCCGAAGGACACCTTGCCGATGGGGCAGTGGATGATGTTGGTCTTGTCCAGACGATACTCGACCTTACCGGCTTTGATCTCGCTGATGGCCTGAGTCACGTTGGGGGTGACGGTGCCGGCCTTGGGGGAGGGCATCAGACCCTTGGGGCCCAGGATCTTACCGAGACGGCCGACGACACCCATCATATCGGGGGTGGCGACAACCACGTCGAAGTCGAACCAGTTCTCGGACTGGATCTTCTGAACCATGTCCATATCGCCGACGAAGTCGGCGCCGGCGGCACGGGCCTCGTCAGCCTTGTCGCCCTTGGCGAAGACCAGCACGCGGGCGGTCTTGCCGGTGCCGTGGGGGAGGACGATGGCGCCGCGGACCTGCTGGTCGGCGTGGCGGGAGTCAACGCCCAGCTTCACGTGCAGCTCGACGGTCTCGTCGAACTTGGCGGTGGCGGTCTTGACGACCAGCTCCATCGCCTCGGTCACATCATACTGCGCAGCGCGGTCGATGAGCTTCGCGCTGTCGATATACTTCTTACCTTTAGCCATTGTTTCTTCCTCCTTTCCCTTATTCGCCCACCAGGACGCCCATGGAGCGGGCAGTGCCGGCGATCATGCTCATGGCGGCCTCGACGGAAGCGGCGTTCAGGTCGGGCATCTTCAGCTCGGCGATCTTGCGCACGTCTTCCTTGCTGATGGTGGCGACCTTGGTCTTGTTGGGGACGCCGGAGCCGGACTCGATGTTGCAGGCCTTCTTGATGAGGACGGCGGCAGGGGGGGTCTTGGTGACGAAGGTAAAGGAGCGGTCAGCGTACACGGTGATGACCACGGGGATGATCAGACCCATGTCCTTCTTGGTGCGCTCGTTGAATTCCTTGGTAAAGGCGGCGATATTAACGCCGTGCTGGCCGAGGGCGGGGCCAACAGGGGGGGCGGGAGTTGCCTTGCCGGCGGGGATCTGCAGCTTTACGTAACCAGTTACTTTCTGTGCCATTTGAAACAGCACCTCCTACTTAAAATGTGGTGGTGACGGAGCGCATCGGGTGCGCGCCTCCCACGGAGCGGCAGGCGGAGCCTGCCATGGATCGTGGAATCAGACCGGTTCCACCTGATCCAGTTCCAGCTCGACGGGGGTCTCCCGGCCGAACATGGATACGACCACGCGAACCTTGCCGCGGTCCAGATCCAGCTCATCGACTGTGCCGATGAAGGATTCCAGAGCGCCGTCGGTGATCTTGACGTTGTCTCCGACCTTATAGGACACGACTACCTCACGCTTTTCAACGCCCAGCGCGGCGATTTCGTCGTCGGTGAGGGGGATGGCCTTGTCGGCGGTGCCCACGAAGCCGGTGACGCCGCGGATGTTCCGCACCAGGTGCCAGGTCTCGTCGGTCATGACCATCTTGACCAGCACGTAGCCGGGGAACACCTTGCGATCCACGGTTTTGGGGCCGTTGTCCGTAATTTCGGTGACGGTTTCCATCGGAATGTTGACCTCGGTGATGAGGTCCTTCATGTTGCGGTTTTCCACGGACTTCTCGATGCTTGCGGCTACGGTGTTCTCATAGCCCGAGTAAGTGTGGGCAACATACCACTTCAGTTCGTCAGCCATGTCAGGCTCTCCTTAGCTGAAGAGGTTGAGCAGGGCTTCGACGACCAGCTTGACGACCCAGTCGAACACCCAGATCATGACGCCGACAATCAGGACGCAGACAATGACCACGGCCACGTTCTTCATGGTGTCCTTGGCGGAGGGCCAGGTGACCTTCTTGAGCTCACCCTTCAGGTCCTTGAGCCAGCGGGCGACGCGGTTGGGCTTCTTGTCCTTTTTCTTGTCGGAGCTTTTGGCCTTTTTCTCAGCCTTGGCAGGAGGGGTTACGGACTCCTTACCGGCCTGGGCCGCAGCGTTTTTTTCCAGTTCAGACATAGTTGTCACACCCTTCTTTCATTGTGCTGTCACGGCCCATTACTTGGTTTCGTTGTGCACGGTGTGCTTTCTGCAGAAGGGGCAGTACTTGTTGAGCTCCAGACGCTCAGTGGTGTTGCGCTTGTTCTTGGTGGTGTTGTAGTTGCGCTGTTTGCACTCGGAACACCGCAGCGTGATCTTCACACGGTTACCGGCTTTCGCCATATCGGCACCTCCTTCAAATTATCGCCGTCCAAACAAAAAACGCCGGAACGGCTTTGCCGATTCCGACGCCTGAAAGGGTACAAGGATACCCTTTATAAGCTACGGGGGATCGGCATTGTTTTGCCTCCCTGCGACCCCGTCTGGCGGGGGAGAGGGTTTTTGGACGCATCCCGTAAAAATGCGCACAAAAAGAAAGCCCTGTTCACAGGTACAGTTAGTGTACCACAGGCAATTTGCCCTTGTCAAGTGCAAATTGATATTTTATAATGTGTATATCTTTAAAAATTGTATCAGGAGGAACTGTACCCATGCGCATCATGGCCATAGACTACGGAGATGCCCGGACGGGGGTCGCCATTTCGGATGCCACCGGCCTGCTGGCCGGCTTCACCACCGTCATTCACAGCCGGAAGAGCGAGCAGGTGCTGGAGGAGCTTGCCGCACTCATCGCCGCCCACGGCGCGGACGAGCTGGTGATGGGCTTTCCCCGGAACATGGACGGCACGGAGGGACCGCGGGCGGAGCTGTACCGGGATTTTGCCGCCCGGCTGGCGGAGCGTACCGGGATGGAGGTACACCTCTGGGATGAGCGCCGCACCACCATCGAGGCTCATCAGATCCTTCACGCCTCGGGCAAGAAGATGAAGAACCACAAAAAGAACGTGGACGCTGTGGCTGCAACGCTGATATTGGAAGGATATCTGAGCAGGCGGCAGAGATAAGTCCTGGCCACGTAAAATTGTGGAAAAAGTCCCGGCATTGCCGGAACTTTTTCGCTCCTTGTCCGTCTAAGCTGATAAATAAGGAAATGAGGTGCCGATATGAAAAAGCGACTGCCCCTTCTGCTTCTGGCGCTGCTGATGGTTCCGGCGCTGCTGACCACGGCCTTTGCCGACGTGCTCTGGGAGCCTTACGGCAACAGCTTCTATGAAAAACACCATGATGACTGCGTGGTCGAAAGCCGCTCCTATCTGGCCAACGGCGCGGAGGGCTACGTTACCTTTTACAGTGCCCCGGACTCCGGCAGCGAGATTTTCAAACTGCCCAACGGAGACACCGTCTCCATCGGCTTCACCTTCGATGACAACGGTACGGCGTGGGGCGTAGGCGAGTACATGGTGCGGGAGGAAGACGGCTACAGCTGGTACGACGGCTGGGCCCCCATGTCTGAGCTGGCCCTCGTCTACGACAGCCAGTGCTTCGAGGAGGATCACGCCGACGAATTTGCGTCCTGCTCCGGCAATGCCTGCGAGCTGGGTGAGGTCGTGCTTTACAGCTACCCCGGCGGTGTCACCGTCGGCCAGCTGGAGCTGGACGCCGACGATACCGACTGGGCGGAGTATGACTTCACCTACACCGATGCCAACGGCCTGCGCTGGTCGAAGTTCGGGTACATTTACGGTTACCGCAATGCCTGGTTCTGCATTGATGACCCGGTAAATGAAGAGCTGGGCATCGACGCATCTGCGGCCGCCGCCGTTGTCCGGGGTGAGATGGAGGAACTTACCCCTGCTGCCGCGTCTGTCCCCACCGCCTGGGCTTTCCCCATGTGGGCCATCCCGGTAATCCTCATCGTGCTGGCCGCCGCCGTCACCGCTGTTCTGGCGGGCAGGCGGAAGGCGAAAAAACGCGCCTGACCTGTTTCCGGAACGATCCCGGACGCCGGTGACCGGCAGAGAGACTCCGGGCTTTTCCGCTGCAGGTTCTTATCCATAGCTGTGACCGCCGAGACCGTGAGAGCCGTCCTGACCGTCCGCCGATAGGCGGGGGGCAGGGCGGCTTTGCCGTCCGTTTATGAGGAAATGAGCGTTGCGGAATGTCGAAAAATATGGTACTATATATAATATATTGAAAAAACTTGCAGAGTTTCGCCAACCCGGCGGTGAAAGAAATAGAATCTGTTTTCTGCCGCGATTACGGAGTATGGAATCTGACACGGATATCAACGAAGAGGAGAGATCTTATGCCGAAGTCAACCAAGCAGGACATCCTGCACACACTGTTGGAGATGCTTCGGGACACGCCGCTGGACGAGATCACGGTCAAGGACCTGACGGAACGCTGCGGAATCTCCCGACAAGCGTTCTATTATCACTTTTCCGACATTTATGCCGTGGTGGACTGGGGGCTTCAGCAGGAGCTCCAGAAGCTTCAGGCAATGTCGGAGCTGGTCACCCAGTTTGGCCGGGATGCGGTGCTTCAGGAGGCCATAGAGCGGATGCGGGCCAATCGGAGCACGGTGCTCAACGCCTACCGGGCCTTTGAGCGCAGCTATGTGGAGCACTATCTGAAAAAGTGGATTTTTCCCATCCTCCAGCATCAGGTGCGGCAGGAGGCGGAGGGCCTTCAGGTGACGGAGGAGCAGATTGACTTCGTGGCGGAGCTCTACACCGTTGGTATG
The DNA here is from genome assembly GCA_964396195.1 of uncultured Oscillospiraceae bacterium. Lineage (GTDB taxonomy): Bacteria > Bacillota > Clostridia > Oscillospirales > Oscillospiraceae > Enterenecus. Next base: position 11,598 of record CAYNEH010000009.1, on the reverse strand, counting down.
CTCAGCGTGGTGCTCAGCTGGCTGGACCGGGGCATGGCCGGCCAGACCATGGACCATCTGGACGATTTCCGCACGGTCATCGATGGCAGCACCCGCTACGCACTGCTCCGGCTGGAGGAGAAGAACCGGGGCGCCTGAGACGGTCGGAATTTGACATAAAACCTTGGTGTGTCAATGGAAAATCAGGTATTTTTGTGATTTAATAAACAGGAAAGTAGGATTGTACCAAGGAGGCATTATTTGTTATGAGCATTGCAGACAGCGTGAAGAAGATCGGCTTCCGCAAGGTCTATGATTATCTGGATAAGGATCCTGACGCCAATATGCCCAAGCTGATGGAGTGGGTGGACAAGTTCGCGGGCGACGGGCCCAACAGCTTCCCCGCCCAGCGCGCGGCATTCCGGAAAGTCCTTCAGGACCCCAACAACAACTGGTACCGGCTCATCAAGAGCATGTGGACCGACGTGGATGACGGTGTGCGCCGCACATTCTTTGAAAACTTTATTCTGAACGGAAACCTCATCGGCTGGAGCGTGCAGGAGCAGAATCGGGAGAAGTACGGCTGCAATATCCCCTGGGCCATCCTGCTGGATCCCACATCCGCCTGCAATCTGCACTGCACAGGCTGCTGGGCGGCGGAGTACGGAAACCGGCTGAACCTGTCCTTTGACGAGATTGACGACATCATCACCCAGGGTAAGAAGCTGGGCGTTTACATCTACATCTACACCGGCGGCGAGCCGCTGGTCCGCAAGAAGGATCTCATCGCCCTGTGCAACAAGCACAACGACTGCGAGTTTCTGTGCTTTACCAACTCCACCCTCATCGACGAGGAGTTTGCTGATGAGATGCTGCGGGTGAAGAACTTTGTCCCTGCCATCAGCGTGGAGGGCTTCGAAGAGGCCACCGATGGCCGCCGGGGCAACGGCGTGTTCCAGAAGGTTCGCCACGCCATGGCTCTGCTCAAGGAGCGCAAGCTGCCCTTCGGCGTGTCCTGCTGCTACACCAGCGCCAACATGGAGTCCATCAGCTGCGAGTCCTTCGTGGACGGCCTGGTCGAGTGGGGTGCCAAGTTCGCGTGGTACTTCCACTATATGCCCGTGGGAAAGGATGCCGCCCCCGAACTGCTGCCTACCCCTGAGCAGCGTGTGGAGCTCTATCACCGCATCCGCGACAACTACCGCCACACCAAACCCCTGTTCATGCTGGACTTCCAGAACGACGGCGAGTATGTGGGCGGCTGCATCGCCGGCGGTCGGCGCTACCTTCACATCAACGCCAACGGTGATGTGGATCCCTGCGTGTTTATCCACTATTCTGACTCCAATATCCGGGAAAAGTCCCTGCTGGACTGCCTGCGCGGCCCCATCTTCATGGCCTATCACGATGGACAGCCCTTTAACGAGAACCACCTGCGTCCCTGCCCCATGCTGGAGAATCCGGAACTGCTGCGCAAGATGGTGGCCGAGACCGGCGCCCACTCCACCGACCCCGAGGCTCCCGAGACGGCGGACGAGCTGTGCTCCAAGTGTGACGCCTATGCCGAGGCGTGGAAGCCCGTGGCCGACGAGCTGTGGGCCTGCAAGCACAACTGCGCCGCCTGCGGCAAGTAAGCCCGCGAAGCCTGCAATTCAAGTGTAACGAAAAACCTCGTAGAGTTTTGCCGCTGCGGCGGCGAAGCTCTGCGAGGTTTTTTCAGTCTCACGGCCAGTGCCGAAGCACTGGCCGTGAAATTTACTTATTTCACTTGACGGCGGGCGGTTCACTGCTCTGCCGGACTTTTTGTGTACGTGAGGGAAACGGCCGTCAGCCCACGACTTTTTCGCCGTTGACGAACACGGCGGCAATGCGGCAGTCGCTGACCATGGGGTTGCCCTTCGCAATGACCATGTCGCCGTCCTTGCCGATCTCCAGCGAGCCGACCCGGTCGGCTATGCCCAGATGCTTTGCCGGGTTGATGGTGATAGCCTGCAGGGCGGCGAAGGGATCCATGCCCGCCTTGACGGCCAAACCGGCGCACAGGGGCAGATACTGCTGGGGAATGACGGGGTTATCGGTGATGATGCTCACCTGACAGCCCGCACGGGCCAGCACGCCCGGTGTGTCGAAGGTCTTGTTCACCAGCTCGATCTTGCTGGCGTTGGTGAGGGTGGGGCCGACAGCCACGGGGAAACCGGAGCGGGCCACGATGTCGGGAATGAGATGGCCTTCGGTGCAGTGCTCCAGCGTCATCTTCACGCCGAATTCCCTGGCAATGCGGATGGCGGTGCAGATGTCGTCCGCCCGGTGAGCGTGGGCCTTGAGGGGCAGCTCGCCGCGGATAACGGGGATGAGAGCCTCCATCTTCATGTCATACTTGGGCTGCTTGAGGACGTCGTCCCCGGCGGCCTCCTTCCGGGCCAGATAGTCCCGGGCGGCAAAGAGCATCTCCCGCAGTTTGGCGGCGGTGGTCATCCGGGCGGAGTCACCCTTGCTCTGGTAGCAGCGCTTGGGATTCTCGCCGAAGGCGCACTTCATGGCCACGGGGTCGCGGATGACCATGTCATCCACACAGCGGCCGTAGGTCTTGACGGCAAAGAAGGTGCCGCCCAGCACGTTGGCGCTGCCCGGGCCGGTACCCACGGAGGTGACGCCGCCTTCCAGCGCCTTGCGCACGCCGAGCTCCAGCGGGTTGAAGCTGTCGATGCCGCGAAGGTGGGCGGCCACAATGTCACCCATTTCGTTGTAGTCCTGGCCCTCATAGCCCATGCCGTAGTTGTCAAGGCCCAGATGGCTGTGGGCATCCACAAAGCCGGGGTATACCCGCTTGCCGGCAGCGTCGAACACCTCCTCACCGGGGGCAGGGGAGAGGTCCGGAGCAATGGCGGCGATCTTGCCGTCTACGATGGAGACGCTGGCCTGATAGGGCTCGGGATGGACTGCGTCAAAGATGAGACCGTTCTTGATCAGCATATACATTCTCCTCCTGTCGGGCCGTTGGGAGCAGGCGGCCCGTATGAACTGTCTCTATTATAATGCATGCGCGGCAAAGCCGCAAGTCTTCGGCACAATTATACGATAAAATACCGGGAAAGGGAAGCGTACCTTGGCTTGCGTATGGCGCTGTACTGTGCTAAAATATCGGAAAAGAAATCAGGAGGAGGCAGCGCTCATGTATCAGCCGCTGGCGGACCGCATCCGCCCCCAGACGCTGGACGAGGTGGTGGGGCAGAGCCACATACTGGGGCAGGGCGGACTGCTCCGCCGGATCGTGGAGAGCGGGAAGATTCCCAACATGGTATTCTACGGCCCTTCCGGAACAGGCAAGACCACAGTGGCCAATATCATCGCCAACCAGTCCGGCCGGACTTTGCGGCGGCTGAACGCCACCACCGCGTCCCTGTCCGATATCCGGGACATCATGGGTGAGGTGGGGACCTTTGTGGCCCCAAACGGAGTGCTTCTCTATCTGGACGAGATTCAGTATTTCAATAAAAAGCAGCAGCAGTCCCTGCTGGAATTTATTGAGAACGGCAAGATCACCCTCATCGCGTCCACTACGGAAAACCCGTATTTCTACGTGTTCAACGCCATTTTGTCCCGCTCCACTGTGTTCGAGTTCAAAATGCTCACGGCGGCGGACATCCTGCCCGCCGTAGATCGGGGCTTTCGCCTGCTGGCAGAGGAGATGGGTGTGCAGTTCCGGTGTGAGGACGGCGTGCGGGAGCATCTGGCCGCTGCCTGCGGCGGCGACGTGCGCAAGGCCCTCAACGCCGTGGAGCTGCTCATGAATGCAAGCCGCATCGATAAGGGAACGCTGACCATTACGCTGGACGATGCCCGGTTGGTGGCCCAGCGGTCGGCCATGAAATACGACCGGGAGGGGGACAATCACTACGACATCGCCTCCGCCCTGATGAAGTCCATGCGCGGCTCCGACCCGGACGCCGCATTGCACTATCTGGCCCGGTTGCTGGAGGCGGGGGACCTCATCACCGCCATCCGGCGGATCCTGTGCTCGGCCAGCGAGGATGTCGGAATGGCGTACCCTCAGGCGGCGGCTATCGTGAAGGCATGCTGCGACAGCGCCCTTCAGCTGGGCCTTCCGGAGGCGAAGCTGCCGCTGGCGCAGGCGGTGGTGCTGCTGGCCACGGCGCCCAAGTCTAACAGCGTCTGTGCCGCCATCGATGCGGCCCTGGCCGACGTGTGGGCGGGGAACACCGGGGATTTTCCCCGGCATCTCCAGAACGTTCACGCTGACGGCGCGGGCTTCGAGCGGGAGCAGGGGTATCTCTACCCCCACGACTACCCCAACCACTGGGTGAAGCAGCAGTACTTGCCTGACCCCATCAAGAACAGAAAATATTACGAGTACGGTCCCAATAAGACGGAGCAGGCCGCCCGGGCTTATTGGGAGAAGATCAAGCAGAGCTGAAAGGCGGTGGCGGATATGCCGATGGATGTGCGTGTAGGGGACGTGGTGGAGTTGAAAAAGCAGCACCCCTGCGGGAGTTCCGACTGGACGGTGCTCCGGGTGGGGATGGATTTCAAGCTGCGCTGCAATGGCTGCAGCCATGAGCTGATGGTGCCCCGCAGCAAGGCGGAAAAGGCCATCAAAAAAATCAAGCGGACCGAGGCGGGATTATAATGAAAGAATTCTGGAGCAAACGCATCCGCGATGCGGTGCCCTATACCCCCGGGGAGCAGCCCCGGGATCGAAAGTTTATCAAGCTGAACACCAACGAGTGTCCCTATCCGCCCTCTCCCCGGGCCATCGAGGCCATCCGGGCGGCGGCAGACGACAGCCTGCGGCTGTACCCGGACCCGGAGTGCCTGTCTCTGCGGCAGACCATCGCGAAGCGGGAGGGGCTGAACGCGGAGCAGGTGTTCTGCTCCAACGGCTCCGACGAGGTGCTGGCCTTCGCGTTTCAGGCGTTTTTCGACCCGGAGCGGGAGATTGTGTTCCCTCAGATCACCTACAGCTTTTATCCGGTGTATACCAGCTACTTTGGTCTGAACTGCCGGAGAGTGCCCATGAACCCGGATTTTTCCGACCCCATCGATGCCCTGTGCGGCAACAACGGCGGCGTGGTGCTGGCCAACCCCAACGCCCCCACCGGAATCGCCGTGAAACTGGACACGGTGGAGAAGCTGCTCCGGGCGAATCCGGACGTGGTGGTCATTGTGGACGAGGCCTATGTGGACTTCGGCGCGGACAGCGCCGTGCCGCTGATCGACCGCTATCCCAACCTGCTGGTGGTACAGACCGCGTCCAAATCCCGGGCGCTGGCCGGGCTGCGGGTGGGCTGGGCCATGGGCAATGCCGACCTGATCTCCGGTCTGTGCTGCGTCCGCGATTCCATCAACTCCTACACCGTGGATAGAATTGCCATGGCAGGGGCCGCCGCGGCCATCGAGGACGAGGACTACTTCCAGAGCACCCGGGCCAAGGTCATGGCCACCCGGGAGCGGACGGCGGAAAACCTCCGCGCGCTGGGGTTCGAGGTGCTGCCCTCCAAGGCAAACTTCGTATTTGCACACTGTCCGGGCAAGACGGGCCGGGAGCTGCTGGCCGGACTGCGGGAGAGGGGCGTTCTGGTGCGCTGGTGGAGCGACCCGGTCATTGAGGACTGGCTGCGCATTTCCATCGGCACCGACGAAGAGATGGACGAGCTGGTTCGTGCGCTGAAGGAGATGCTTGCATGAGATACGAAGGCGACATTTACCGCCCCCCCGGGGAATGGCGGAGCTATCTGCTCCAGTGCACGGTGGGCTGCTCCTACAATGGCTGTACCTACTGCGGCATGTATAAGAACAAGCACTACCATGTCCGCCCGCTGGCCGATATTCTGGAGGACATCGACATGGCCCGGGAGGCATATACTGATTTCAGTTCCTTTCCGCTGGGAATTCCCAATGTGAGCCGGGTATTTCTGTGCGACGGCGACGCCATCGCCATGGACACCGACGACCTCGTCACCATCCTGAACAAGCTGTACCGGACGTTTCCGAAGCTTGAGCGGGTGACCACCTATGCCGGGCCGCTGTCCACCCTGCGCAAGACGCCGGAGGAGCTGGCGGCGCTTCGGGCGGCGGGACTCAAGCGGGTGTATCTGGGGGTGGAGACAGGCTGGGACGCATTGCTCAAAAAGGTGAATAAAGGCGTCACGGCGCCGCAGATGCTGGATGCCGGCCTGCGGCTGAAGACCGCGGGCTTTGAGCTGTGGGACATTGTCATGCTGGGCCTTGCCGGGCCGGGGGAGGCCTCCCGCACCCATATCGAAGAGACGGTGAAGATAATCAACGCTATGGCCCCCCGGCACCTGTCTGCCATGACCTATATGCCCGTGGAGGGCACACCCATGTATGAGGACATCCGTGCCGGGCACTTTACCTGCCTTACGCCCCGGGAGGCACTGCTGGAGACCCGGCAGCTGATCGCCGGGCTGACGGTGGACCCCCTGCATATCACGGCAAACCATCCGTCCAATTATTTGCCCATCAAGGGCGGCCTGCCGGAGGACCGGGAAAGGCTGCTGGCCCTCATCGACAGCGCGCTGGACGGCGAGACGGCCATCCGAACCGGACGGCCCAGAGTGCTGTAAAGCTGTAAAACAGAACAAACGCGGGAGGGAAGGGCCTTCGCCGGTGAAAACGGGCGGGGGCCTTTCTGCGTTCATGAACGTACCGGACAAGCTGTCGGGTTTCGGGTAAAAACAGGAAGAAAGTGTTGCCAAAGCATACAGCAGTGCGGTAAAATAAAAGCAGATCATCAGAGAGGGGCGGATTGTATGAATTACGATCGCGCGGAGTTAAAAAAAGAAGTAAAGGCTGAGCTTCGCCAGACAAAGCCGAAAGCGATTCTGGTGACGCTGGTATTTTTGCTGATTGTTGCCGTGGCCACCGGGCTGCTGAACGCGATCCAGGCCGTGCTGACAGGAGATGCCAGTGAACTTGTGGTCAGTCTCAATGACCTGTCGTTCCGCCTGGAATACGGTATGCTCAGCGAGCATGAGCTTGCGGAATACGGCATACAGATCTTGAGCGGAGCGAGTGGCATAATCGCTGTGTCGTCGCTGTTCGGATTGATCACCGCCGTGGTGAATTGGACGTTTCAATTCGGCTATGAGGGCTACTGTCTCGATGTGGCCCGGGGAAAGGAAACGGGCTTTGCCCGGCTGTTCTGCGGTTTTCCCCGGCTGGGCTGGGTGCTGCTCACCAATCTGCTGATCGCTCTGTTCACCACGCTGTGGTCCGTTTTGCTTTATGTGGGGGCCGGGGTGGTCACCATTGTGTTCATGTGCTTTGAGGACAGTGCTGTGGGAGGCCTGCTCGCGGTGCTGACGATTCTGGCATGGATCGCGGCGACGGTGGGACTGGTCGCCATCACCCTGCGGTACTCCATGGCGTATTACATCCTGCTGGATGAAAAGGTGGACTCGCTGGAGGCCATCAGCCGCAGCAAGGCCATGATGCGGGGGCGCAAGTGGCATCTCTTTGTGCTTCAGCTGTCCTTCATCGGCTGGTATCTGCTGCTGGCTCTCATTGTGGTCGCAGTCTGGATCATCGGCGCGGTCGTGCTGGCCGGTGTGACCATGTCTCCGGAGGCTGTTCTCGGCGGGCTCGCCGTGCTCATTCCCGTCACGTTCCTTGCCATCGTGCCGGTGCTGCTGTGGCTCGAGCCATACCAGACCTGCGCCTGCGCCAAGTTCTATGACTGGGCGCGGCACACCGACCATGCGGACGGCGTGTGGGAGGGAACTCCCCCTCAGGTGCCGGACTTTCCCCGTTATGAGGAGACGATCAGCGCCCCGGAGGAGCCCGCCGAACAGCCGGTGACTCCGCCCGCGTCCCCTGAGCCGCCCCGGATGCCGGATGATGTCCCGGACCGGCCGGATTACGAATGAGAAAAGCAAAAATAAGGAGATAACCTAATGAACAAGATACCTATGAAAACGCCGCTGGTGGAGATGGACGGCGACGAGATGACCCGCATCCTCTGGCAGCAGATCAAGGAAGAGCTGCTGGAGCCGTACATCGACCTGAAGACAGAGTACTATGATCTTGGCCTGCCCAACCGGGAGGCCACCGGCGATCAGGTTACCATCGCCGCCGCCGAGGCGAACAAGAAGTACGGTGTCGCCGTCAAGTGCGCCACCATCACCCCCAACGCCCAGCGGGTGGAGGAATACAAGCTGTCCCAGATGTGGAAGTCCCCTAACGGGACCATCCGCGCCATTCTGGACGGCACGGTGTTCCGCTCTCCCATCATGGTCAATGGCATCAGCCCGGTAGTAAAAAACTGGAAGGAGCCTATTACCATCGCCCGCCATGCCTTCGGTGATGTGTATCGGGCTGCAGAGTACCGGGTGCCCGGGGCCGGAAAGGCGGAGCTTGTCTTTACCGCCGCCGACGGCACGGAGCACCGCCAGACCATCCAGCAGTTCGAAGGCCCCGGCGTAATCCAGGGGCAGTTCAATCTGGACGCGTCCATCACGTCCTTTGCCCACTCCTGCTTCCGCTATGCCCTGAGCGTGGGGCAGGATCTGTGGTTCTCCACCAAGGATACCATTTCCAAGCAGTACGACCACCGGTTCAAGGACATTTTTGCCGAGGTGTTTGAGCGGGATTACCGCGCGCAGTTTGAGGAAAAGGGCATCACCTATTTCTACACCCTCATTGACGATGCCGTGGCCCGGGTCATCCGCTCCAAGGGCGGTTTTATCTGGGCGTGCAAGAACTACGACGGCGATGTGATGAGCGACATGGTGTCCACCGCCTTCGGCTCCCTTGCCATGATGACATCCGTGCTGGTGTCCCCGGACGGCAACTTCGAGTACGAGGCCGCTCATGGCACCGTGACCCAGCACTACTACCGCCACCTGAAAGGCGAAGCGGTATCTACCAACCCCATGGCCACGCTGTTCGCGTGGACGGGGGCGCTGGCTAAGCGAGGCGAACTGGACGGCATCCCGGAGCTGACGGAGTTTGCGAAAAAGCTGGAAAAGGCCGCCGTGGACACCATCGAGTCCGGCGTTATGACCGGTGATCTGGCCGGCCTGTGGGAGGGGGAGACCCCGGCCCGCAAGGTGACGGGGCTGGAATTTCTCCGAGCCATCCGGGAGCGGCTGTAACGAGAATATTCGGACGAAAAAGAGCAGAACGGCCCGCCGTTCTGCTCTTTTTGCCCGCCGCCGGGTCAAACCCCTTGACAAACAAGAATAAAGTCAATATAATTCCATAGAAATAAAATGCCTTCATTATAATTATACAGCGATAAGTGAGGCAGGAGGGCACAGTCCCTTCCGCTGACGCCGGAATGGGTCCGGCGCTTATTTTTTGAAAGGATGTCTGGAAACCATGGCCAAAGAGTTCAAACTGAGCGCAGAGCGTCTGGAAGAGCTGAAAAACGAGCTGAATTACCTGAAAACTGTCCGCGAGAAGGAGGTTGCCGACCTGATCAAGGAGGCCCGCTCCTTCGGCGATTTGTCCGAGAACAGCGAGTACGACGAGGCGAAGAACGAGCAGGGCAAGCTCTATTCCCGCATCGCCGAGATTGAGAATATCCTGGGTAACTACTCCATCATCGAGGAGCACGATGTCGATCCCAACTCCGTTCGTCTGGGCAGCAAGATCACCGTGCTGGATGTGGAGATGGCGGTGGAGGAGACCTATCAGGTCGTCGGCTCTCAGGAGGCCGACCCCATGAACGGCCGCATCTCCGAGGAGTCCCCCTTCGGCAAGGCCCTTCTGGGCAAGAGAATCGGCGAGACAGTCATCGTCGAGGCTCCTGCGGGCAACATTGAATATAAAGTGGTGGACATCCAGCGGTAAATCCCGCCGGATACACCCTGAGATACAAAGGAGAATCGTCCATGTCTGATCAGACCAATCACAATCAGCCCGCGCAGGAGGAGCCATCTCTGTCCGAGCTGCTCCAGATCCGCAGGGAGAAGCTGGCCGAGCTTCAGAACGCCGGTCAGGATCCCTTTACCGTCACCAAATACGACGTGACCCACCACAGCACCGAAATCAAGGAAAATTTTGAATCACTTGAGGGGCAGACCGTCCGGGTGGCCGGCCGGCTGATGAGCAAGCGCGGCATGGGTAAGGTAGTATTCGCCGACCTTCAGGACGGCGAGGGCCGCATCCAGCTCTTCGTCAAGATTGACGAGGTGGGCAAGGAGGCACTGGACGCCTTCAAAAAGTATGACATCGGTGACATCATCGGTGTGGAGGGCTCCGTGTTCCGCACGAAGATGGGCGAGATTTCCGTCCGAGCCAAGTTTATCATGCTGCTGTCCAAGTCTCTGCGCCCCCTGCCGGAGAAGTTCCACGGCCTGACCGATCTGGAAACACGCTATCGCCAGCGCTATGTGGATTTGATGGTCAACCCGGAGGTCAAGCGCAACTTCATCATCCGCTCTCAGTTCATCAAGTTTATGCGCAGCTATCTGGATGGAATGGGATATATCGAGGTGGAGACTCCGGTTCTCAACACCATTGCCGGCGGCGCCGCCGCCCGACCCTTCATCACCCACCACAACACGCTGGACATCGATATGTATATGCGTATTGCCACCGAGCTGCCCCTGAAGCGGCTCATCGTCGGCGGCATGGAGCGGGTATATGAGATCGGCCGTATTTTCCGCAACGAGGGTATGGACCCCAAGCACAACCCTGAGTTCACCACCGTGGAGATGTACCAGTCCTATGCCGATTTCCACGACATGATGGACATTGCCGAGGGCATTCTGTCCGGCGCGGCAAAGGAAATTCTGGGCTCCTATGAGATCGAGTGGATGGGCGAGAAAATTGACCTGACCCCCGGCTGGCGCCGCCTGTCAATGGTGGACGCGGTGAAGGAGTACGTGGGTGTTGACTTCGGCGCCATCTCTGATGACGCCGAGGCGGTGGCTGCCGCCAAGGCCGTGGGCGTGGAGCTGGCCGAGGCCGCCGAAAAGACCTGGGGAAATGCTCTGTATGCCTGCTTCGACCAGAAGGTGGAGGAGCAGCTCATTCAGCCCACCTTTATCACCATGTACCCCGTTGAGGTTTCTCCGCTGACCAAGCGTTCTCCTGCCGATCCGCGGCTGACGGAGCGCTTCGAGCTGTTTGTCTGCCACAGCGAGCTGGCCAATGCCTACTCTGAGCTGAACGACCCCATCGATCAGCGGGAGCGCTTCCAGAAGCAGGTGGAGCAGCGCGAGCGCGGCGATGACGAGACCGAGATGATGGACGAGGATTTCCTGAACGCGCTGGAGTACGGCATGCCTCCCACGGGCGGCATGGGTATGGGCATCGACCGCTGCGTTATGATGCTCACCGGCAACGACACAATCCGGGAAGTTATCCTGTTCCCGACAATGAAGCCCTTGGACTCCGACAAGAAGGCTTCCAAGGCAGTTTCGGCTCCTGCGGAGGCTGCTCAGGCGACTTCCGAAGTCGAGGAAAAAATTGATTTTTCCAATGTGCAAATCGAGCCGCTTTTCTCCGATTTTGTCGATTTCGACACCTTCTCGAAGTCGGATTTCAGAGCCGTAAAGGTGCTTGCCTGCGAAGCGGTACCGAAGTCCAAAAAGCTCTTAAAGTTCACTCTGGACGACGGAACAGGCGAAA
>CAYNEH010000008.1:0-17726 GCA_964396195.1 uncultured Oscillospiraceae bacterium | reverse complement strand
TTTCTCCCTAAGCGCATTTTTGCCTTCTTTTTGGGCGAGCAAAAAGAAGGTCGCCGTCAGGCGAAACCTGACGTTTCCCTTCTTTCGCAAAGAAGAAAAATGGTGGCAAGGGCTATCGCCCTTGCTAACAAAAGAGGCCCCCTGCCGCATGGCAGAGAGCCTCTTCTATTTACATTCTTCTCCTGCCGCTGTACCGGCGGCCGCCGCTGCGGCTGTAACGACGGCGGCGTTTGTTCCGGGGCCGGATGACGGCCAGCCAGATGACGAGCATCAGGATGAGCACCACGGCCAGCACGATAAGGGCCTTGACCCACCACAGGGACAGATAGTCCTTTGTGGTCTTGACATAGTACAGAAAATCGGAGCGGGCCACATCGTAGGCGGCGGTCATGTCCAGCGTGCCGTAGGCGGTGCCGTTGTAGATGAGGGTAACAGTGCCCAGTTTCTGCCCCGCAACTACAGGGGCCTCCACGCTGTCTACACAGTCAATTTGAAACTCCAGCTTGGAGGAATCATAGTCCTTGGGCATGGTGGCCTCAATGGAGCCGTGGGGCTGGACCGTGACGTGGTCGCTGTCGTCCGACAGGGTGACGGGCACCTCCCGGATGGCCCGGGTGTCGCTCTCGTCCAGCAGAGTGACCCGGCGGAAATTGTCAAAGGCCCACTCCAGCAGGCGCTTGGACTCCCGGAAGGAGTAGCGGGTGGTGGTGCCGTCGGAGTTTTTCACCGTCTCCGCCCCCAGCACCACGCAGTAGTAGGTGCGGCCGTCACTGTCCACGGCGGCGGAGGCGAGGCAGTAGCCCGCCGGGGTGGTGAAGCCGGTCTTGATGCCAATGGCCTTGGAATAGGTGTAGCCCGCGATCTTCCAGCTGTCCAGCAGGGCGTTGGTGGTGTAGAGCGTCCGCTCCTTTGCCAGATTGGTGGCGGGGATGACGTGCTTGGCGGTGGAGACGATGGTGCGGAAGGTCTCGTACTCCATGGCCGCCCGGCACATGAGGTAAATGTCATAGGCGGTGGTGTAGTGGTTCTCATCGTGAAGACCGTTGGGATTGGCGAAGTGGGTGCCGTCCATTCCGAGCTCCTTGGCCTTGGCGTTCATCATGTCCACAAAGCCGCTGACAGAGCCGCCCACTGTCTCTGCCAGAATGTTGCACGCCTCGTTGGCGGAGGACACAAGGTCGCAGTACAGCAGCTCTTCCACCGTCAGGATCTCCCCGGCCTGAATAGCGGGGTCGGCGGTGGAGCTGCCCTCCGGCAGAGCCACGGCGGATGGGGAGGCGGTGATCTCCTGATCCAGTGTCAGCTTCCCCTCGGCGATGGCCTCCATAACCAGCAGAGAGGTCATGACCTTGGTGATGGAGGCGGGATACATTTTCTCGTGGGCATTGTGGTCGTAGAGCACGTCGCCGTAGTCACCGTCTACCACCACGGCGGCCCGGCAGTTTGCCTCCGGGTCGTCCAGCGCGGCGGCGGGAAGGACGCACAGGGACAGCAGGACGAGAAAAGCCGTCATGCCGGAAAGAATTCGATATTTTTTCATAGGAAACTCCCGATTCTTATGTTATAATAAAATGCAAAGACTCCGCACCGGTGCCTTGGGCGGGGAAGCGTTATATATTGCAAAGTAGACATAATGCATTATAGCAAACTCCGCGCGGCGGCGCAACCGCGGGGCGAAAGTTTTCGAAAATCGTAAAAAATGACGAGGGGGCGGGAAAATGAAACTGTCCGGAGCGGAGCGGGCCATGATCTGGATCGCTGCGGTGATGCTGGCGCTCATGGCGGGCTGGCAGATGGGTTCGGGCAGTGTCCGGCGGCTGGAGCGCCTGTCCGCCCCGGCAGCGGCGGAGTCCTCCCTGCCGGAGGAGCCGTCCCCCTCGGAAAGCGAGGAACCGGCAGGACCGGTGGACCTCAACACGGCGGACGCGGAGACGCTGATGACCCTCCCCGGCATCGGGGAGACCCGGGCGAAGGCCATCGTGGCCTATCGGGAGGAGCACGGGCCGTTCACATATGTGGAGGACCTCATTCAGGTGCCGGGCATCGGCGAAGGGATTTTGGAGGGCCTGATGGATCAGGCCACGGTAGGAGGGACGGAACATGCCGAAAATTCTGGTGGTTGATGACGAAAAAGTGCTGGTCAAGGGCATCAAGTTCAACCTTGAAAACGAAGGGTATCAGGTGGAAGTGGGGTACGACGGCGAAGAGGCGGTGGAAAAAGCCCGCACCGGTCGGTTCGACCTTGTGATTCTCGACCTGATGATGCCGAAGATTGACGGTTTGCAGGCGTGCATGAAGATCCGGGAGTTTTCCAACGTGCCGGTAATCATGCTCACCGCCAAGGGGGAGGACGCGGACAAAATCATCGGCTTCGAGTGCGGGGCGGACGATTATATCACCAAACCCTTCAACATTCTGGAGGTCAAGGCCCGGGTGCGGGCCCTGCTGCGCCGGGCGGGCCAGACCGCTCAGCAGCAGCGGAGCGCCAACCGGCTGGAGCGGGGGCCAATCGCCATCGACGTGGCGGAGCGGGCGGCCTGGAAGGACGGGCAGCCGGTGGAGCTGACAGCCAAGGAGTTCGACCTCATGGAGCTGTTTTTGCGGAATCCGGGCCGGGTATACAGCCGTGAGAACCTGCTGAATCTGGTGTGGGGCTACGAGTATATCGGGGAATTCCGGACGGTGGATGTCCATGTCCGCCGCCTGCGGGAAAAGCTGGAGCCCGATCCGGCCAACCCGGAGTATATCCTCACCAAATGGGGCGTAGGGTACTATTTCAGCAACAGCTGAGCGAAACCTGAACGAGACGGCGCGGAAGGGCGGTGAACGGCCATCAAGACGAAAAAGCGCGGGGAAAACGCCGCTGAAACAGAAGAAAACTCCGCCGGAATCGGCGAAAAAAACGCGAAAAGCAGCGAAAAAAGCGGCGAAAATTCCGCCGGAAAGGATGATACCGGGCGGGTCCCTCTGCGGTACAGCATCCAGACGAAGTATGTGCTGACCTATCTGCTGCTCATCGCGCTGGTGCTCATGCTGCTGAACACCTACCCGCTGTTCATGGCTCAGAAGATGGTGTTCCAGTCCAAGGAGAGCTCCCTGCGGCGGCAGGCGCTGGCCATCGGCACGGCGCTGAGCGTGTCTGAAACTCTTACCGCCGAGGGCGTGGAGCAGGCGGTGCTGCTGCTGGAAGAGCTGTCCGCCACCCGCATTCTGGTGACGGATGCCTCCGGGCTGATTTTGTACGACACGTCGGAGATTGACAACCGCATGTATGACTACGCCCTGCTGGGCGAGATCGCGGCGGCGCTGGACGGCCGGGACGTGTTCCGGTCGGAGTATCGGGACGGGGCCTTTCGCAGCCGTGCGGCGGTTCCGGTGGTGTACCGGGGCGTGACGCTGGGCGCGGTGTACCTCTATGAATACGACACGGAGCAGGCGGCACTGCTGCTGTCCATCCAGTCCAACCTGCGGTATATTTCCCTCATCATCGGCGGCGTGTCGCTGCTGATGTCGCTGGTGCTGAGCAAGGCGCTGACCCGGAATGTGGGCCAGCTGCTGCGGGCCATCCGCACCGTGCGGCAGGGCGAGTACAGCCACCGCATCCAGATGCGCAGCCGGGACGAGCTGGGCCAGCTGGCCGGGGAGTTCAACCAGCTCACCGGGCGGCTCCAGACCACGGAGGAGGCCCGTCGGCGGTTCGTGTCCGACGCGTCCCACGAGCTCAAGACGCCGCTGGCGTCCATCCGCCTGCTCACCGACTCCATCCTGCAGACGGAAAATGTGGACATGGACACGGTGAAGGAATTCGTGGCTGACATCGGCGAGGAGGCCGAGCGCCTCACCCGCATCAGCGAAAAGCTTCTTACCCTCACCAGGCTGGACGCAAAGCCCGACCCGGTGCGTGAGGTGGTGGAGCTGGGTGCGGTGGTGGACAGGGTGGCTCATATGCTCCGCCCGCTGGCGGAGGCAGTGAACGTAACTCTCACCTGCCGGATCGAGCCGGCATGCGCCTTTCTGTGTACGGAGGACGACCTCTATCAGATTATTTTCAACCTTGTGGAAAACGCCATCAAATACAACCTGCCCGGCGGCACGGTGGAGGTCACCGGTTTACGCCGGGAAGACCGGGTAGTGCTGGAGGTGGCAGACACCGGCGTGGGCATCCCGGAGGAGGACCTGTCCAAGGTATTCGACCGCTTCTACCGGGTGGACAAGGCTCGCTCCCGGGCCGCCGGGGGCACGGGCCTCGGCCTGTCCATCGTCAGTGACACCGTCAAAATCCACGGCGGCACCATCGCCGTCCGGCGGCGGGAAGACGGGCCGGGTACGGTGTTTACCGTGGAGTTTCCGGCCTGCACGGAAGGGGGGCGGCAGGAGTGAGACGAACGTTGATGCTGTCCGTGCTGGCGCTGCTGCTGACCCTGTCCGGCTGCGCCGCCCCGGGGCAGGAGGATGGGCCGGTACTGTGGTTCACCGGTGACCTGTCCGACTGGGAAAATTCCTCCTACAGCGCTATGGATACCGTACCCTACGGCGGAGACCTGTCGGTGGAGGCCATGATGAACGCCCTGCTGGCCGGGCCGGATCGGGACAGCGGCCTGACGTCTCCCTTCCCGTCAGGCACCCGCCTGCTGGGCTGGAAGCTGGACGCCGACGGCCTTCTGTGGGTAGATCTGTCCGACGATTACGGCAGCCTTGCGGGCATCCGGCTGACGCTGGCCGACTACTGCATTACCATGACCCTCAGCCAGATTACCGGGGTGGAGCGGGTGTCCGTCACCGTCAGCGGGCGGCAGCTGAGCTACCGCTACCGGCAGGAGCTGGAGGCGGGACAGGCGGTGCTGTCCGGCGCGGAGGAGCGGCCGGTGGAGAAGTCCGCCGTGCTGTACTTCCCCCGTGCTGCGGGCCGTGGCCTTGGCTTTGAGACCCGGGTATTTCAGGTGACGGAGGACGACGTGTTTGCCGACGTAGTCACCCGGGCGCTGCTGTCCGGCCCTGAAGAGGAAGATCTGACCTCCGTCATCCCGGAGGCGACCCAGCTCATCTCCGCCAGAGTGGAGGACGGCATATGCATCCTCGATTTCTCCAAGGAGCTGCTCTCCGGCATGCCGGAGAGCGCCGAGGAACAGACCCTGCTCATCTACTCCATTGTGAACACGCTGGGCAATCTGGAATCGGTGGATGCAGTGCGGTTTCAGGTGGAAGGAGAAGACCTGACCGCCTACGGGACAGTGGGGCTGCCCGAGCCGCTGGAGCCGGATTTCGGATTGGTCGGAAATGATTGACAGCTCCGGCCTGACCATATAAAATAACACAAAGGCGTGTTTTTTGATTTTTGTTGGGCGGTGCGTCCGCCCGAAAGGAAGCGTATACATATGAAGTTCAACACCGACTGTCTCCACGCAGGTTATCGCCCCGGCAACGGCGAACCCCGGAATATCCCCATCATCCAGTCCACCACCTTCCGGTACGAAACCAGCGAGGCCATGGGCAAGCTCTTTGATCTGGAGGCCTCCGGCTATTTTTACACCCGGCTCCAGAACCCCACCAGCGATGCGGTAGCCGCACGGCTGTGCGCCCTTGAGGGGGGCACGGCGGCCATGCTGCTGTCCTCCGGGCAGGCGGCGTCTTTCTTCTCCGTGTTCAACATCGCTTCCGCCGGTGATCACGTGGTGGCGTCGTCCACCATCTACGGCGGCACCTTCAACCTCTTCTCCGTCACTATGAAGCGCATGGGCATCGAGTTCACCTTCGTGGACCCGGACTGCACCGAGGACGAGCTGCGCGCCGCCTTCCGGCCCAACACCAAGGCTCTGTTCGGCGAGACCATTGCCAACCCGGCGCTGACAGTGCTGGACATCGAAAAGTTCGCCAAGGTTGCCCACGAAAACGGTGTGCCCCTCATCGTGGACAACACCTTTGCCACCCCGGCCAACTGCCGGCCCTTCGAGTGGGGCGCGGACATCGTTACCCACTCCACCACCAAGTATCTGGACGGCCACGCCGCCGCTGTGGGCGGGGCCATCGTGGACTCCGGAAACTTTAACTGGGACGCCCACGCCGACAAGTACCCCGGCCTCACCACCCCGGATGACAGCTACCACGGCATCACCTACACAAAGAAGTTCGGGCAGGGCGGTGCGTACATCACCAAGGCCACGGCTCAGCTCATGCGGGACTTCGGGTCCACCCCCGCGCCTATGAACGCGTGGCTGCTGGGCATGGGTATGGAGACCCTGCCTCTTCGGATGGCCCGGCACTGCGAGAACGCGCAGGTCATGGCCGAGTTCCTCCAGAGCGATCCCCACGTGGCATGGGTGAAATATCCCGGCCTGCCCGGCGACAAGCACTACGAGCTGGCGAAGAAGTATATGCCCAACGGCACCTGCGGCGTCATCTCCTTCGGCGTCAAGGGCGGCCGGGCCGCCGCCGAGCGGTTCATGGCCGGGCTGAAGCTGTGCTCCATCGCCACCCACGTGGCCGACGCCAAGACCTGCGTGCTCCATCCCGCCTCCGCCACCCACCGGCAGATGAACGACGAGGAGCTGGCCGCTGCCGGGGTGTCTCCGGATCTGGTGCGGCTGTCCGTGGGGCTGGAGGATATCGAAGATCTCATTGCCGACGTGAAGCAGGCGCTGGCCGGAGTATAAAAAAGGGCGGCCAATGCCCGGAGAGGACGGAACGCGCGTATGTCCACACAAAAGGAAACCGGGTTTGCCCTGTTCAACGAATTGATGCGGACCCACGACCTCCAGCGGCTGCTGAACCTGGCCCGGCCGGAGTTCGGCAACCCCCTGATTCTGTCCAACGGAAGCGGCTCCGTAATGGCCATCACCCGGGAGGACGGCATCGAGGACGCCCGCTGGGCGGACATAACCGGGAACATGGGCATCCCTGAGGGCGTGCTCACCTGTGAAAATGTCAACGGTGCGTACCGAAAGTCGCTGGAGACGGGCCGGGCGGTACTGGACGAGAGCGGGGACCGCCTGCCGCCCATGCTGCGCCGGGTGCTGGAGACGGATGGGCGTATTCTGGGCTATCTGGATGCGCCGCTGTACTTCGGCGTGCCCGGTGAGGACGGCATGGAGTTTTTCGATTTCGTAGGAAACCTCATCGTCATGGAGCTCCAGCGGGATCCGGCGCGGGCCTCCGCACCGGACAGTATGCTGGACTACTTTGTGTACGATCTGCTGGAGGGACGAATCACCGACCCCCAGATTATCCGGAAGCGGCTGGACTACTTCAGCTGGAACCTGCTGTCCAAGCCCCATGTACAGATTGTGTCCATTCAGGGCCGGGAGGGTCCTGAAGAAATGGACAGTGCCGGACGGCGGCGGCTGGTAGGCCGGTTTTCCGCCGCATTTCCCCAGTTCAAGACCTTCGTGTACGGGGAGAAACTGAAAATGCTCTGCCCGGTGAAGGAGACACTGCGGATGGATGAGGCCTTCTGCGGAACCATGGAGGGCATCCTCCGGCAGGAGGGGCTCGTCGCCGGCGTGAGCCGGCCCATGACCTACCTCAACGCCGTGCCCGACTTCAACCGTCAGGCGGATCAGGCGCTGGAGCTGGGGCGGAAGCTCCGGCCGGAGCAGGTTCTGTATTTTTACGACAACTACGCCGTTTACCATGCGCTGGAGCTGGCGGCGGCGCAGGAGGACCTGTACCAGTTCTGCCACTCGGCGGTGATGCTCCTCCGGGACTATGACCGGCTCCACGAGACGGAGCTGCTGGAGTCCCTGCGGGTGTACCTCACCCATAACCGCTCCATCGGCGAGTCTGCCGCCGCCCTCTACATCCACCGGAACACCATGAACTACCGCATCGCCCGCATCACTGAGCTGACCCGGCTGGATCTGGGCGACCCGGACGTATTCTGTCACCTGCTGTTTTCCTTCTATGCTCTGGACTACCGCGCCCTGCTGGAGCGGGATGCACCGGGCAGCCTGCGCCATCCCGGCGAGCCGCAGGAGGCAAACCGGCTGGACGGCGGAGAATAATATCAGCCCCGGCACGTTTTGAACAGAAAGAACGGACAACATACAAAATCCCCCCGTCACGGTACCGTGACGGGGGGATTTTCTATCTGTATCTGCCGCTTTTCGCAACCGCCGAAGAAAATGATCAGTCGGCGTACAGGGCGATGAGCTTCTGGAGGTGGTTCCAGCGGTCCATGGCGGCCTGCTCATTCTCCTCGAAGAGCTTTTCGGCCCGGTCGGGGAAGGAGCGGGTCAGGGCGGAGTAACGGGCCTCGTTCATGAGGAACTCGCGGTAGCCGCCGGCGGGCGCCTTGGAGTCCAGCGTGAAGGGGTTCTTGCCTGCGGCCCGGTTCTGGGGATTGTAGCGGAACAGGTTCCAGTAGCCGCAGTCCACGGCCTTCTTCATCTCGGACTGGCAGTTGGCCATGCCGCCCTTGATGGAGTGCATCTCGCAGGGGGCGTAACCGATGACAAGGGACGGGCCGTGATAGGCCTCGGCCTCCCGGATGGCGGTGAGGGTCTGGTTGGGGTTGGCGCCCATGGCTACCTGCGCCACGTAGACGTAGCCGTACTGCATGGCAATCTCGGCAAGGCTCTTCTTGGCGATATTCTTGCCCGCGGCGGCGAACTGCGCAACCTGACCGATGTTGGACGCCTTGGAGGCCTGACCGCCGGTGTTGGAGTAGACCTCGGTGTCGAAGACGAAGATGTTCACATCTTCACCGGTGGCGATGACGTGATCCAGTCCGCCGTAGCCGATGTCATAGGCCCAGCCGTCGCCGCCGAAGATCCACACGGACTTCTTATTGAGGTATTCCTTCTTGTCGAGAATCTCACTGCCCAGCGTGCAGGCGGGGCAGGTGCACCACTTGCCGCCGGCGGCCTTGTGCGCCTTGGCGTCGGCCACCATCTGGGCCTGCTGGTCGCCCATCATCTTCTTGGCCATGTCGCTCTCGAGGAACTCAATGGTCTCGTCAATGGTGTTGACGGAGGCCTCCAGCGCGGCGATATACGCCTTGGACGCGGGGCCGTTGGCCACACCGTCATCCATGGTGTCCAGCCACTTCTGGGCGGCCTCGCGGACGGCGTCGGTGCAGTGGCCGGCCAGCAGCTGGCGGGTCTTGTCGGCAAGGCTCTGACGGATGGCCTTCTGGCCCAGGTGCAGACCCAGACCGTGCTCGGCGTTGTCCTCAAACAGGGAGTTGGCCCAGGCGGGACCCTTGCCGGCCTTGTTGACGGTGTAGGGAGAGGTGGCAGCCGGGCCGCCCCAGATAGAGGAACAGCCGGTGGCGTTGGAGATATACATCCGGTCGCCGCAGACCTGCGTCACCAGACGGGCGTAGCTGGTTTCGGCGCAGCCGGCGCAGGAGCCGGAGAACTCAAGCAGCGGCTGCTTGAACTGGCTCTCCTTGACGGTGGCGACACCCTCCATGTCGGCCTTGGGCGCCACTTCCTTGACCATGTAGTTGAATACGGCCTGGCGGGACGCCTCCTGCTCCAGCGGAACCATGGTCAGGCTCTTGGTGGGGCAGACACCCACGCACACGGAGCAGCCCATGCAGTCAAGCGGGCTGACGGACAGAGTGTACTTGTAAACACCCTTGCCCTTGCCGGCCTTGATGTCCACAATCTGCGCCCCGGCGGGAGCCGCGGCGGCCTCCTCCTCGGTGAGGGCGAAGGGACGGATGGTGGCGTGGGGGCAGACATAGGAGCACTGGTTGCACTGGACGCACTTGGTGGGATCCCACGCGGGGACGGACACGGCCACGCCGCGCTTCTCGTAGGCGGAAGCGCCCAGCCGGAAGGTGCCGTCCACATGGGGGACAAACTTGGAGACGGGCAGGCTGTCGCCGTCCATCCGGTCCACGGGCGCCAGAATGTTCTCCACCATGTCCACCAGAGCGGCGGGGCCGTCCAGCTTGGCGGGGGCGGCGTCATCCACGGCGTCGGCCCAGTCGGCGGGCACGTCGATCTTCACGAAGGCGGTGGCGCCCAGATCGATGGCCTTGTGGTTCATGTCCACGACGTCCTGGCCCTTCTTCAGGTAGGAGTTTGTGGCGGCCTCCTTCATGTAGCGGATGGCCTCCTCCTGGGGCATGACGTTGGCCAGCGCGAAGAAAGCGGACTGGAGGATGGTGTTGGTACGCTTGCCCATGCCGATCTCAATGGCAAGGTCGATGGCGTCGATGGTGTAGAGCTTGATGTTGTTGCGGGCAATATAGCGCTTGGACTCGGCGTTCAGATGGTGGCACAGCTCCTCGAAGTTCCACTGGCAGTTGATGAGGAACACGCCGCCGGGCTTCACGTCATTGACCATCTTGAAGCCCTGAGTCACGTAGCTGGGATTGTGGCAGGCCACGAAGTCGGCCTTGTTGATATAGTAGGGGCTGCGGATGGCCTTGTCGCCGAAGCGCAGATGGCTGATGGTCACGCCGCCGGTCTTCTTGGAGTCGTACTGGAAGTACGCCTGCACGTTCTTGTCGGTGTGGTCGCCGATGATCTTGATGGAGTTCTTGTTGGCGCCCACGGTGCCGTCGCCGCCCAGGCCCCAGAACTTGCACTCGATGGTGCCCTCGGCCGCGGTGTTGGGGCAGTTTTTGTCCTCGGGCAGGGACAGATGGGACACGTCATCCACGATGCCGATGGTGAACTGGCGCTTCATCTCGTCCTTCTTCAGCTCGTCATACACAGCAAAGACGCTGCTGGGGGGCGTGTCCTTGGAGCCCAAACCGTAGCGGCCGCCGATGACGGCCACATCGCTGCGTCCGGCGTTGGCCAGCGCGGTGACCACGTCCAGATAGAGGGGCTCACCCTGCGCGCCGGGCTCCTTGGTGCGATCCAGCACGGCGATCTTTTTGCAGGTGGCGGGGATGGCGGCAAGCAGCTTGTCCGCGCGGAAGGGGCGGTACAGGCGAACCTTCACCAGGCCCACCTTCTCGCCGTGGGCGTTGAGGTAGTCGATGACCTCCTCGGCCACGTCGCAGATGGAGCCCATGGCGATAATGACGCGGTCGGCGTCGGGCGCGCCGTAGTAGTTGAACAGCTGATAGTTGGTACCCAGCTTGGCGTTGATCTTGCCCATGTACTCCTCCACCACGTCGGGGACGGCGTCGTAGTAGGCGTTGCAGGCTTCGCGGTGCTGGAAGAAGATGTCACCGTTCTCGTGGGAGCCGCGCATGGCGGGGCGCTCCGGATTCAGGGCGCGGGCGCGGAAGGCGGCAACGGCATCCATGTCGCACATTTCGGCCAGATCGGCGTAATCCCAGACGGCAACCTTCTGGATCTCGTGGGAGGTGCGGAAACCGTCAAAGAAGTTCAGGAAGGGGACTCTGCCCTTGATGGCGGCCAGATGGGCCACGGCGGCCAGATCCATGACTTCCTGAGGGTTGGACTCGGCCAGCATGGCAAAGCCGGTCTGGCGGCAGGCCATGACGTCGGAGTGGTCGCCGAAGATATTCAGCGCGTGGGTGGCCACAGTCCGGGCAGACACGTGGAACACGGCGGGCAGCAGCTCGCCGGACAGCTTATACATGTTGGGGATCATCAGCAGCAGGCCCTGGGACGCAGTATACGTCGTGGTCAGGGCGCCGGCGGCCAGAGAGCCGTGGACAACACCGGCGGCGCCGGCCTCGGACTGCATCTCCACCACCTTGACCGTCTGGCCGAAAATGTTCTTCCGGCCCGCGGCAGCCCACTGGTCCACGCTGTCCGCCATAGGGCTGGACGGCGTGATGGGGTAAATGCCGGCCACCTCGGTGAAAGCATAGGACACGTGAGCGGCAGCAGTGTTGCCGTCCATGGTCTTGAACTTACGTGCCATTTTGTTTTCCTCCTTTGCCCGGTAAGAAACCCGGGACATGTTTTCCTCACACTTGCCAGTGTACCATATCCCTGGTGACTTTGCAACGTATTTTATTGTACGAAATCATATTTCAGATTTTGTCCGTGTTATGGAATTGCACGAAAAACCATGCTTTCCCCAGGTTTTCTGCCCCGGAAAAGTACAATTTCCGCATACCGGCCCTTTCATGTTTCTGCACAAAGATGGTTTGCCTTCCGGCTTTTATTATAGTATAATATCCATAGAGCTGTAAAGAGAGAGCGGGAGTGGTTTACTGTGGTGCGCACAATTATTTCGTTGGGTCTTCAGGGCGTTCTGGGCTATCCGGTGGAGGTGGAATGCGCGCTGTCCTCCGGTCTGCCCGCCTTTGACGTGGTGGGTCTGCCCGATGCGGCGGTGAAGGAGGCCCGGGAGCGGGTGCGGGCGGCGGTAAAGGCCAGCGGCTTCGACTTTCCCGTGTCCCGGATCACCGTAAACCTTGCCCCCGCCGACCGGCGGAAGAACGGCACGGTGTACGACCTGCCCATTTTAGCGGGCATTCTGGCCGCGGCGGGGCAGCTGCCCCTGCGCCGGGCGGAGGGCGCGGCCTTTCTTGGGGAGCTGTCCCTCACCGGCCAGCTCCGGCCGGTAGCGGGCGTCCTGCCCATGGCGCTGGCCGCCAAGCGCGCGGGCATCACCGAGCTGTACGTCCCCGCTGACAACGCACCGGAGGCCACGCTGGCGGGCGGGCTCACCGTCTACCCCGTCCGGGACGTGGCGGAGCTTGCCGCCCACCTCCGGGGAGACGCGGACATCTCCCCCGCTGCGCCGTGGGCCCCCGTGTCCACGGAGTACCACGGCCCGGACTTTGCCGAGGTCAAGGGTCAGGAGCAGGTGAAGCGGGCGCTGGAGGTGGCCGCCGCCGGGGGCCACCACATCCTCATGGCCGGTTCGCCGGGGGCGGGCAAGTCCATGCTGGCCAAACGGCTGCCCTCCATCCTGCCGGACATGACCCGGCAGGAGGCCCTGTCCTGCACCGAAATTTACTCCGTCATGGGTCTGACCACCAAAGAGGAGCCCATGGTGCTCCGGCGGCCCTTCCGCTCCCCTCACCACACCATTTCCGCCGTGGGCATGGCGGGGGGCGGTGCGGCCCTCCACCCCGGCGAGATCTCCCTTGCCCACAATGGCGTGCTGTTTCTGGACGAGCTGCCCGAGTTCCGCTCCGACGTGCTGGAGGTACTGCGCCAGCCGCTGGAGGACGGACAGGCCCAGATCACCCGCTCGGCGGGCACGGTGGTGTACCCCAGCCGGTTCATGCTGGTGTGCGCCATGAATCCCTGCAAGTGCGGCTGGTACGGGCATCCCTCCGGCCGCTGCACCTGCTCCCCCCAGAAAATTCAGCAGTACACCGCCCGGCTGTCCGGCCCCCTGCTGGACCGCATCGACATCTGCATCGACGTGCCCAGTCTGGACTACGACGAGCTGTCCGGCCGCTCCGCTCCGGCGGAGTCCTCCGCCGACATCAAAAAGCGGGTAGACGCCGCCAGAGCCGTCCAGACCGCCCGCTTCGGCCCCGACGGCCCTGCCTGCAACGCCCAGATGGGTCAGGCGGAGCTGCGGAAATACTGCAGGCTGGACGAGGGCTGTGAGGCCCTCATGCGGGGCGCTTACGAGCGGCTGGGCCTCACGGCCCGGAGCTATGACCGCATCCTCCGGGTGGCACGGACGGTGGCCGATCTGGACGGCTCCGAGAATATTCAGGTTCAGCATCTGGCCGAGGCCCTCCAGTACCGCAAGGCCGCCTGTCTGGACCGGTGAGCGGAGAAAGCAAAAGCCCGCCAAGGGCTGTCCGGCTTGACTTTGCCCCGCCCCCCGTGTATCATAGTGCCTCGAACGAGGTGAACTGCTTTGGAAGCAAATCAGACCGATCTGTCCGCTCTGGTGCGGGTGGCCGACTGCGTCCCCACCGTGTATGCGGACCTGAAATACGCCGGGCCGGACAATTTCACCGGCCAGACCATCTACGACTTTAACCAGCCCTACCTCCGCCGGGGCACCGCCCTGCGGCTGGCCCGGGCTCAGGAGCTGCTGCTCCGGGACGGCTACGCCCTGAAGATCTGGGACGCGTGGCGGCCCCTGTCCGCCCAGTTCAGAATGTGGGAGGTGTGCCCCAACGACGACTACGTGGCCGACCCCACCCACGGCGGCAGCTCCAAGCACAACCGGGGCAGCGCCGTGGACGTGACGCTGGTGACGGCGGACGGCCGGGACCTCCCCATGCCCACGGAATTTGACGACTTCGCCGCCGATCCCAACCGGGACTACGATAAATACGCCCCGGAGGCCGCCGCCAACGCCCGGCGGCTGGAGGCCGCCATGACCGCCGCGGGCTTCGTCCCCTACGAGAACGAGTGGTGGCACTACAACGACTGTGATCCCTACCCGGTGGCGGAGCCGGAGCTGTAAAGCACCGTGCTTTCGGCTGAGAGACGCAAAGTAAAAGCGCAGCCCTTCGGAAAAGGATTTGCCTTTTCCGAAGGGCTGCGCTTCATGCTCCGGAGAGCACAATGATTACATACCGACTTTTTACCGTGAAAACACCTCGCGCGCTTCAGCAGTCGTCTGCTCCCCCCGGCATGGGCACGGCGGGCAGCACGATGGTCATCCTGGTGCCCGCGTTCTGGCGGGACACCACCTCCATCCAGCCGCCGTGGCGCTCCACGATCCACTTCGCGATGGACAGGCCGAGGCCGGAGCCGCCGGTCTGCCGGGTGCGGGACTCGTCCGCCCGGTAGAACCGGTCGAAAATGTGGGGCAGAGCCTCCTGTGAGATACCGATGCCCTCGTCGGTGACGGACAGGCGGGCCATGCCGTCCTTCTCCTCCACCGCAATGGTGACGGCACCCCCCGCCGGGGTGTACTTGATGGCGTTGTCCACCAGAACGCGGATGGCCTGCTTGGTCAGGCCAAGGTCGCAGTTGACGAACACCGGCTGCTCCCAGCTTGTCTCCATGGGGTGGGTCTGGTCGATGACCTGACTGTCCCGCATGACCTGCCCGGCCACCGCCGTCAGGTCGAACACCTCCGGCTCCACCACGAGGGAGTCGTTGTCCCCCCGGGCGAGGAACAGCAGCTGCTCCACCAGCTCCTTCATGGACTGGGCCTCCTGCGTGATGGCGTCGATGGACTCCTGCATGGCATCGGGGTCGTCCTTACCCCAGCGGTTTAGGAGGTTGGCATACCCCTGAATGACGGCGATGGGGGTGCGCAGCTCGTGGGACGCATCGGACACAAAGCGCATCTGCGCCCGGTAGGACTGGTTGATCCGATCCAGCATGGCGTTGATGGCCTGCGCCAGATTTTTCAGCTCATTCTGGGTGGCGTCCACGGGAATGCGGGCATCCAGATGGGCGTCATCAATCTGGCCCAGCTGGAGGGCCAGCTTCTGAAGCTCCTCCGGCGAGGACACGCTGCCCAGCCGGTTGGCCGTGGCGGCCAGGTCCTGAATGGGGCGGAGCACCCTGCGGATGGTGCCCGCATTCTTGAAGAGATTGGACACAAGGGAGATGAGCTGGCATATGAGCAGCACCTGCATGGCGATGGCCATAAGCCGGGTGGGTCCGGACATATCCAGCGTGATGGCGTAGGGCTGGCCATCATTGGGCAGCTCCACGGTGTAGGCCGCGTGCCCGTCTCCCTTTTGCCAGAAGGCGAACAGCAGCACGCCCCCACGGCCGGACAGGGAGTGCCGCCCGTCCCGGAGGTTTTCCGGCAGGGGCATCCAGCTCCAGTCCCAGCCCCGGATCTCGCGGTCCAGCGCCGCCACAGTGTAGTTGCCCGCCTCCATCCACTCGGTGGCCTCAGCGGAGGGCACCCCCCGCTGATCCACAAGGTCCGCAATGCCGGAGCACTTTGCCTCCGCCCACGCCAGCATTCCGCCCAGACACAGAACGGTGAGCAATATATCCATGCAGAAGTAAATGCCCACCAGCCGCACCAGCAGCCGGGCGTTCAGCCGGGCCACCAGCGATGAGTTCTGGCTCTGCTGGGTCTGCACTTCGTTGGCCATGGCTCTCACTCCTCCCGGATGACGTACCCCACGCCCCGGACGGTGTGAATGAGTTTTACCCCGAATTTCTCGTCAATCTTGGAGCGGAGAAAGCGGATGTAGACATCCACAGTGTTCGTCTCGCCCACGAAGTCAAAGCCCCAGACGTTGTCCAGCAGCACTTCCCGGGTGACCACCTTCTCCTTGTTCTCCAGCAGGTATTTTAAGAGGTCGAACTCCCGCCGGGTGAGTTCCACCGGCTTGCCGTCCACCTCTACCTCGTGGCGGTCCACGTCCATGACCAGCGGCCCGGCGGCGAGCTTGCCCACCTGCTCGGGCACGGCGGCGGCCCCCTCCGCCTTGTTCCGGAGCGCCGCCCGGATGCGCGCCAGCAGCTCCTCAATGGCGAAGGGCTTCGTAATGTAGTCATCCGCCCCGGCATCCAGCCCGGCCACCTTGTCCATGACGGTGTCCCTGGCGGTGAGCATAATCACCGGCACCAGCTTCTCCCGCCGCAGGCGGCGGAGCACCTCCATGCCGTTGAGGGCGGGCAGCATGATGTCCAGCAGGATCAGGTCGTAGTCGCCGGTCAGCGCCATCTCAAGGCCCGTCCGGCCGTCCGCCGCCTTGCCCACCTCGTAGCCCTCGTATTTCAGTTCCAGCTCCACCATGCGAGCCAGCTTTTCCTCATCTTCTACCAGGAGGATCTTATCCGCCATCATACGTCCCTCATTTATCTTTGTTGTTTCTGTCCCGCCGGAGCTGGCGCACGGCATCGTTGACGACGTCACCCACCTGATCGGCGAACTGGTTGACCTTTTCGCCCCAGTCCTCCGTCCCCCGGCCGGAAATATGGATGCGGTAGCCGAAGCACAGCCCCACCAGCAGCAGCGCCCCGCACAGATAGGGCTGGATCACGCAGAGAATGACGGCGATAATCAGCGGGATCATGCAGGTCATCTGCCCCGTTTTCCAGATCTCCAGCGTAATGGCAAGGCAGTTTTTCATCAGGCTCCGCAGCGCCCGCCAGACCTCGGGCCAGTTGAGCCGGTGGAGCCGGGCAGGCTCCGGCTCCGGCGACGGGGATGACTCCCGGGTGGAATAGCCGCCCTCCGGTGCACCGCCTCTGCCGCGCTGCTCAAGCAGGATAACCGCGTCCAGCACGCTGCCCCCCGCCTCTTCCAGTGCCGCCTTGGCCTCCTCATAGGAGGCTCCGGTGCAGCTGCGCACCTTTTCCACCTGCTCCAGTGTGATCTCCATAGCTGCACACCCCCCCGATTTTCATTGACACAAGAAGTATAGCCCCGGGGCAGCCGGATTGGAATTGATTCTTCCTTAAAAACACATTAAAAGCACGGCGGGCGGGGTCAGGCGCCTTTTTGCCCAGTATAGCATTTTCACAGGGGCAAAACAAGCGCAGGGGGTATGAATCCGGCGGCCGATGTGATATAATAAAAGAAACGTTCAAAATACTGCAATCAACGGAGGTCTTTGTCATGAACGGCAAAATGAAAAACATTGAAAAGTCTCAGGTTCTCGTTCTGAAGGAGCAGGTGGAATATCAGGCCGGTCAGGTGGTCAGCAAGACGCTGGCTCAGAACGACCATGTGAGCCTGACCCTCTTCTCCTTCGACAAGGGCGAGGAGATCAGCACCCACGAGTCCGGCGGCGACGCCATGATCACCGTGCTGGACGGCACCGGCCGGATCACCATCGACGGCGTGCCCCACGTGGTCAGCTGCGGCGAGTCCATCGTCATGCCCGCAGGCCACCCCCACGCCGTGTACGGGCTGGAGCAGTTCAAGATGCTGCTCACCGTGATCTTTTAAGGCAGCACCGCATAATTCGGCAAGAGCGATTTGCGAGCAAATTTTGCTTC
>CAYNEH010000007.1:12287-18906 GCA_964396195.1 uncultured Oscillospiraceae bacterium | reverse complement strand
GCCAGCTTGAGCTTGAGTTCTTCGCCCGCGGCAGCGGCGTTCTCCCGGCCTTCAGCCAGCTTGAGCTTCAGTTCCTCACCTGCAGCGGTGGCGCCCTCCATGAACTTGGACACCAGGGCCAGCTGCCGGATGGTAAGCACCACATCGATCACCAGAATGGTACCCAGCGTGCCGCACAGGGTATACACCAGCCACAAGGGAATGCGCTCGTACAGGGATTCCACCGCCGGGTGAATCCAGAAAATGACCACGTAGGACAGCACGCCCCATGTAAGTGCCACCCACAGGCAGACGCGACCCTTGATGTTGAACTTGCTGTGGGAGTAGTCCCAGTATTTCATGTGGGTGGTAGTTTCCAGGAACCAGCCCACGAAATATTCCCAGCTGGTCATCACCACCACGGCGGTGACATAGAACAGCAGCAGATTGCCCTTCAAGGGGGTGAAGAACAGTACCATCAGCAGCACGCCGCAACCGTAAATAGGGCAGATGGGCCCGTACAGAAAGCCCCGGGGCACCAGCTTGTGCTCGTGGATGGAGCAGTAGCAGGTCTCCATCAGCCAGCCGAGAAAGGAATAAAAGAAGAAAAATAGAAACAGCTCATACCAAGGGTAGCCCATAATGGTCATTGTGTCACGCTCCTATTGTTGTCGTCCAGCAGGATACCCATGATCCCGTTGTATACCCGCTCCGGGTGAGCCTTGAAGCGTTCAGTGATCTGCCGCGCAGACTCCTCCGACGGAACCCAGAGGGACAGAAACATGAGGTCGTCCGTCTCGTCAGCCAGCGTCAGGCGGATGCGCTGCCCGCCGTTGCCCGCGGATTCTGCTTCGGCCTTGACCTGCGCGTTCCGTCGGATGGCCTTGTTCAGGGGGATCAGCCGCTGATCGCAGCGGCCGCGGATGACAGAGGAGAGACTGCTCTCACCGGCGGCAATGTTTCGGCGTCCCTTGTCGGTGATGATGTAGGAATCGCCCTCCTGCGCAATGTGGCCGCTGTCGATAAGCTCGGACACCGCTTCGGCGTACTGAAAGTAGTCCACGCCATCATCGCACAGGGCTAGATCGGTCAGCGTTGGGAAATCCACCGGCCCGGCCAGCCGGGAGACCAAATACAGCACCAGCAGCTTGATGTCCAGCTTGTTGTGAATGAACCCCGCCATGAGAATGCCCCCTTGGAAAAGTTATGCAGCATCATTATACAGAAAAGGCAGGGCGCTTGCAAGAGAAAAAGGGACGGCAAATTGGCAGGGAGGCCCCTTCAAAAAGTCTAAGGCAGCGCCGCATAATCCGGTGATTGTCAATTTTTTCTCCGGCAAACGGAACTTTTCCCGGGGTTCATCGTCTAACAAATAGTCTTAAAGAAAACTTAAAAAACTGTATCTAATTTGTTGTTGCTTTTTCCAGTGCCGATGAGTACACTGTAAAATGCCTAAGCAGATCACAGCAAAACAGGAGGAATTGCACCATGACCGACATTCAGACACCCACCGCGCCGGAGCAGAACACCCCAGCGGCCGACGCCCCCGCCAAGGACGCGCCCTCCAATGGCCATACCAGCCGGGTCGCCCCGCACAAAAAGCGCAACAAGAAGACCATCAAGCGGATTATCGCCATCGTGGTGGCTGCTGCCATTCTGGCCGGGATCATTTTCGGAATGTGGTATCTGGTGTTCCGCAAGGACAACAGTCAGGGTACCATTTACGCCGAGTCCGCCTACATAGGCTCCATCGAGAGCACCGTTCAGGGCAGCGGCAACGCCAAGGCAAAGGATTCATCCACCATCTCCGTCCCCGCTGCAGGCACCGTGCAGGAGCTGTTCGTCAGCTCGGGCGATCAGGTGTACGCCGGACAGCCGCTGTTCAACATATACAGTGAGACCGCGCAGAGCACGCTGGCCTCCGCCCAGGAGCAGGTAAACAGCCTGAATGAAAAGGTGGCCAATCTGACGCTCCGCGCCCCTTTCTCCGGAAAACTCATGGAGGTTGCTGAGTTCAGCAAGGACGACACAGTGGCCGAGGGAACGACTGTGGCCAAGCTGGTCAACGACAAAAAGCTCAAAATCTCCCTTTACTTCAGTTACGCCTACGATGGGCTCATCAAGGTCGGTCAGACCGCCGAGGTGTCCGTGGGCGCGGTGATGTTTACCACCACGGGTACGGTAGACGCGGTCAATCGGGTAAGCTACATCACTCCCGAGGGCGGCTCCTACTTTGAGGTCGTGGTGTCCTTTGACAACCCCGGCACTCTTACCGCCGACATGGTTGCCACTGCCACCATCTATGACTCCAACGGCTCGCCCATGTACCCCTATGAGGACGGCAAGACCGAGTACTACGAGGTGCGCAATCTCGTAACCAAGGCCGGCGGCCCGCTGGTGAAGAGCAATCTTCTCAACTACGCCAACGTCAGTACCGGAGACGTATTGCTGACCATGAGTTCCGAGTCCCTGGACGAACAGATCAAGGCCGCGCAGGAGACCCTCCAGAAGGCACAGGAAGACGCGGCCGCCATGAACGCCGTCTCCCCCATCGACGGAACCATCACCTCCTGTACCCTGTATGAGGGCGCCGAGGTGAAGGCAGGTGATGCCGTCATCACCATCGCCAACACCGCAACCATCATCGTGGAGATCACCGTGGATGACCGGAACATCGGCTTCGTCAAGCTGGGCGACATGATTACCCTGAGCGACTACAACGGCGGCAGCTATATGGGCACCGTCACCAACATCACCACCGAGGGCAACGTGGGTCAGGGCACCACCACCTTCCCCGTAACGCTGGAGGTAGACAACACGGACGGCACCCTCTACGCCGGCGCATGGCTGACCTACTCCTTCGTCACCAGCCAGTCCGAGGACTGCGTACTGGTGCCCACCACTGCCGTCAAGTCCGTGCTGGACAGTGACGGCAACAAGCAGACCGTGGTCTTTGTCCAGCGGGATGAGAAGCCCGATAATGCCATTGAGCTTGATCCCTCCATCACCAGCGTGCCCACCGAGGAGGATGGCTACTACCCCGTTCTGGTGGAAACCGGCATTTCCGACACCAAAAATGTGGAGATCAAGTCCGGCGTCAACGACGGCGACATGGTATTCATCAACTACACTGTCACCGACAGCAGCGACAGCTACAGCGCCATGTACGGCTGAGGTAACGTCATGCTCATCGATATCAAGGACATTTACAAAATATATAACGAAGGACAGGAAAGCGAGGTCCGCGCGCTGGACGGTGTCACCCTTCAGATTGACAGGGGCGAGTTCGTGGCCATCGTGGGTGCGTCCGGCTCCGGCAAGTCAACGCTGATGAATGTGCTGGGCTGTCTGGACATTCCCACATACGGCGAGTTTTATCTGGACGGGGCCGACGTAATGTCCATGTCGGACAAGGAGCTTGCCCACATCCGGAACCGGGAGATCGGCTTTATTTTCCAGGGCTATAATTTGATTCAGGAACTGGACGCGCTGGACAACGTCATTCTCCCTCTCATCTATCGGGGTACCCCCATCAGCCAGCGAACCGACATCGCCATGGAGGCGCTGGCCCGGGTGGGCATGGACGGGCGGGCTCACCACAAACCCAAGCAGATGTCCGGCGGACAACAGCAACGGGTGGCCATTGCCAGGGCCATCGCCACCCACCCCCCCATCGTCATGGCTGACGAGCCCACCGGCGCACTGGACTCCAAGACCGGCCACCACGTGCTGGAGATCCTCCGGGATCTCTACCGGGAGGGCACCACCATCCTGCTCATTACCCATGACGACGGCATCGCCGCCACCGCTCCCCGGGTGGTACGGCTCAGCGACGGCAAGATCATTTCCGATAAATCTCAGGAGGTGGACTGGCTGTGAATCTCATGCAGGCGTTCAAGATGGCCTTCAAGTCCATCGCAGCCAAAAAGACCCGCTCCTTTCTGACCATGCTGGGCATCATCATCGGCGTGGCCTCGGTGGTCATCATGGTATCCGTGGTGCAGGGTCAGAACAAAAAAAACATGGAATACTACGAAAAGATGGGCGACAACAAGATCAGTGTGGACGCCTATCAGTGGTACGAGACCTCCGGCAGCGTATCAGAACTGCTGTACGAATACTGTCTCGGCCTTCAGGATCTGGTGCTGGGCGTCACCCCCAGCATGGAAGTCGGTACAGAAATCACCGTCCAGTACGGGGCCAAATCCTTCTCAACGCAGAACTACGATGACTGGGAAAACCGCATCTCCGTCCAGCTTGGCTCCGACCAGTACGGCGTGTGCAATAACTACACGCTGGCCGGCGGCCGGGAGTTGTCCTTTCTCGACGTTGACAAGACCAACCCCGTGTGTGTGCTGGGCGCCGGCGCAAAGGAGCAGCTCTTCGACTTTATAGATCCTGTCGGTGAGACTATCCTGCTCAACGGTCAGTCCTTCCTTGTGGTGGGCTGGTATGAAGCTAAGAATATGGACGGCTGGGGCGAGCTCGACAACATCATTGTCATCCCCTACACCTTCAACCGCACCCTGAACAATAACGAGCAGATGAGCAGCTACGTGGTCAAGGCCCGCTCTGCTGAGGCCACCGTACAGGCCATGACCAAGATCTCGGCTTATCTCAACGGCTTCATCAACAGCGACAACGGCTACTGTTCCGTCCGCAGCGACAACGCCAGTGCCGACGATATGAAGAACCAGAGCGCCATGCAGGCCATGGTGCTGGGCGGCATCGCCGCCATTTCGCTGCTGGTAGGCGGCATCGGCATCATGAACATCATGCTGGTCACCGTCACCGAGCGCACTCACGAGATCGGCATCCGCAAGGCCATCGGCGCGGAGCGCAAGAGCATCATTGTCCAGTTCCTGATTGAGGCCGCCGTCATCTGCGGCATCGGCGGCATCATCGGCATCATACTGGGGTATATGGGCTCACTCATCGCCGGGAAGTTCATGCTGGACGGCATGATTCTGTGGCCCAGCGCCGGAATCACCATCGGAGCTTTCGCATTCTCCGTGGTGCTGGGTATTTTGTTCGGCCTTTATCCCGCGGTCAAGGCCTCCGGCCTCCAGCCGGTGGAAGCCCTGCGGGCAGAATAAGAGAGGAGATCAACTGCAAATGACGAAACTCAAACGAATTTTCGCATTGGTGCTGGCGGCGGCCACTGTGTTCGCCCTGTCCTCCGCATCGGTGCAGGCCGGCTACTTCCCCGATGTCGCCGACTCCGAGGAGTCTCAGGCGGCGGACACGTTGGCTGCGCTGGGCGTGGTCAACGGCAACGAAAACGGCGACTTCATGCCCGACGACCCGCTGACCCGCGTGGCTTTCTGCAAGATGGCCATCGAGATTATGGGCAAGGGCGATCAGGCCAAGGCCCAGATGAACCGCACTATCTTCACCGACGTACCCGGCACCCACTGGGGCCGGGGATACGTGAATCTGGCTGCCACGCTGGTGGTGGATGAAACCACTCAGGCCCGGCTCATGACCGGCGTGGGCAACGGCAAATTCGAGCCCAACCGCAACATCTCCTATCAGGAGGCTGTCACCCTCATCCTGCGCATTCTGGGCTATGCCTCCGAGGCCGCCAGCTCCTGGCCCTACGGTGCCATCCGCACCGCCTCTGAACTGGGGCTGGACGAAGGGCTGAACATCGTCACCAACTCCGCCGCTATCACCCGGGGACAGGCCGCGCGGCTCTTCACCCGGATGCTGGCCATCGCCCCCAAGGGCAGCGATAAGGCATACGCCGCCAATCTGGGCACGCTGGTGGAAGACGTCATCGTGCTGTCCACCGACAGCACCGTCAACGGTCAGAGCAGCTGGGTCACCACCTCCGACGGCGGCTTCTACCGCCCCGCGGGCGTGCTGGACGACAGCCTCGTGGGACAGCGGGGCGATGCCCTGCTGGATAAGGGCGGCCGCTTCGTCACCCTGCTGGTGGACAGCTCCAACTGCGTCACCGTCACTCTCTCCCGCGCACCTCAGGCCAGCTACCTGCACACCACCGCCGGCACCCGCTACACCATTCCTGCCGGAACAAAGGTTTATGTCGGCACTACCGGCGAGACCAGCACCTATGAAGAGCAGACTCCTAACATGAAGGCGGGCGACGTGGTTACCATTTACCTGAAGGACGGCAAGGTCATCGGCCTGTTCCGCAATGTGGCCAGCACTGAGAGCAGCTACGTAATCGTCAGCACCTCCCCCAGCGCCGCCGACTTCTATCCCCTCACCGGCAGCGAGCAGGGCTACACCATCCGCAAGAACGGCAGCACCATCTCCATGAGTGAGGTCAAGCCCTACGATGTGGCCACCTACGATCCCATCTCCAAGGTCATCACCCTGTGCGACGTGCGGCTGTCCTGCGTGTACGAGAACGCCGCCCCCTCTCCCAGCGCTCCCGCTACCGTCACAGCCTGCGGCGGCAACACCTTCACGGTCATGGCCAACGCCATGGATTCCATCGCGCAGTACAAGCTGGGTCAGAGCTTCACCCTGCTGTTCACCGCTGACGGTAAGGTGGCCGGAGCCGTGGCCGGAAACGTCTGGGGCGGCGGCATCTGGGGCACCGGCACCAACATCACCGGCAACGCCATGGGCGTGGTCAGCGGCGACACCATCAAGCTCATCGGCACCAACG
>CAYNEH010000007.1:0-12187 GCA_964396195.1 uncultured Oscillospiraceae bacterium | reverse complement strand
GGCAACGCCATGGGCGTGGTCAGCGGCGACACCATCAAGCTCATCGGCACCAACGTGACGCTGAAAGTGAACGCTGAGAACGTTGAAAACGCCAAGAAGTACGCCGGTCAGCTGGTGTCCGTCTCCTCTTACATCCGCGGTGCGATGGCCCTGAGTTCTCTGAATCTAAGCTACGCTGCCGGCAGCTTCGAAAAGTCCTCCATGCGGCTGGGCAACCTGTCCGTCAGCGATAGCGTGAAAATCTTCGACCGCGGCTACGTCAACGGCGAGCTCATCATCAAAGAGGTGTCCCTCAGCTCCCTGCCCGCCACCGTCCCCGCCGCCTCCATCAGCGGCTATCACAAGGATACCTCCGGCCGCGTGGACATCATCATCCTGAACAACTATACCGGCGACCTGATCTCCGCCGACGACTACGGCTGGATTGAAGCCACATCCCACGTCTCCGCAAAGGGCAAGGAGCCGTACACCGAGGTAAAGAAGGATGACGAAACCTTCCATTATGATGCATATGGCTATAGAGTCGATGAGGATGGCTACTACCTCGACGAAGATGGAACATCCAAGATATCCAGAATGCTGTATCAGCTCAAGTTCATCAATAACAGCGGCGTCACGACCTACGACACTCTTAACAACATCGTGGTCCCCAGCGGCTTCGGCACTATCTCCCTTATCAATCAGGACGGCAACGAGTTCGCCGTAGTCCAGTCCATGCTCAGCTCCATCGGCAAGGCCAACTCCTCCGACTTCTACACCATGAACGGCGTAACATACGTTCGGGTCAACAACAAGACCTACGAGGTGGCCGACGGAGTGATCTGCTACAACCCGCAGGCCGGCAGCTGGTTCACCAGTCTGACCGACGCCCGCATCTACTCCACCACCCTCCTGCTCTACACCGACAGTTCTGCCAACGGCAAGATCCGCGCCGTCAGCACTCCGGCGCAGTAAACCCATCCAAAGACGCGAAAAAGCTCCTGCGGCACAGGCCGCGGGAGCTTTTTTCACCTATTTACTTACGCGAAGAACCGGTTCCAGTAGCCCACGATTAAGATGATCACCATGATGAAGGGCAGCACCCACGTGACATACCCGCGGACGCTCCGGGGAAACTTCAAACCCTCGCCCGCATTGGCTTCGGCGAGGAAGTTGTCCCAGCCCCAGCCCTTTTTGGAAACGCAGAACAGCAGGTACACCAGAGAGCCCAGCGGCAGGAGGTTGTCGCTGATGAGAAAATCCTCCAGATCCATGATGGAAGTACCGGCGCCGAGGGGCTGCACAGAACTCCACACATTGAAGCCCAGTACGCAGGGCATGGACAACACCAGAATAGCCACGGTGTTGATGACCACGGCCTTTTTGCGGCTCCAGTTCCACTTATCCATACCGAAGGAAATGATGTTCTCGAACACCGCGATAATGGTGGACAGGGCGGCGAAGGACAGGAACACGAAGAACAGCGCTCCCCACACCCGGCCCAGCGGCATGGATTCAAACACGTTGGGAAGGGTAATGAAAATGAGGTTCGCACCGCTGTCCGCCGCCACATCGTAGGCAAAGCAAGCGGGGAAAATGATGAGGCCCGCTACAAAGGCCACGATGGTGTCCAGAATGGATACACGCAAAGCCTCGCCCATGAGACTGTGCTCCCGACCGATGTAGCTTCCGAAAATGGCCAGCGCGCCGATGCCGAGGGACAGGGTGAAGAACGCCTGACCCATGGCAGCGTAAATGGCCTCGCCCAGAATGAACTTGCCGTCGGAATCGTACATCATGTTGTGGAAATTAGGCTTCAGGTAGAACTCAAGCCCCGCGCTCGCGCCGTCCAGCGTCATAGAGCGCACCGCTAGCACCAACATCACCGCCAGCAGACACAGCATCATGACTTTATTGACCTTCTCCACGCCGTTCTGAAGACCCCGGGAACACACGAACATGCACGCCAGCACCACAATCGCCATAAACACGGCCATCAACCCCGGGCGGGTGAGCATCTCGCTGAACTGCCCGGCCACACCGGCGGAGTCAAGCCCCGTGAAGTCGCCTTTGGCCATCTTGATGCAGTACAGCACCAACCAGCCGGCCACCGAGGTGTAGAACATCATCAGCAGATAGTTGCCCGCAAGGCCGAACCAACTGTAAATATGCCACTTGCTGCCCTTGGGCTCCAGCGTGTGAAAGGACGTGGCAATGCTCTGCCGGCTGGCTCGACCCACGGAAAACTCCGTCACCATGACAGGCAGGCCAAGAATCACCAGAAACAGCAGGTAGACCAGAACAAAAGCCGCACCGCCGTACTTACCTGTGATGTATGGGAAG
Source organism: uncultured Oscillospiraceae bacterium (assembly GCA_964396195.1). Taxonomy (GTDB): domain Bacteria; phylum Bacillota; class Clostridia; order Oscillospirales; family Oscillospiraceae; genus Enterenecus. The sequence goes on along the minus strand of CAYNEH010000007.1, from coordinate 9,865 downwards.
CGCCAGACGTTGCCCAGCCCGATGGCGCATCCAGCGGAAATGAGCAGGAAGCCCAGCCGGGAGGAAAAACTCTCTCTTTCTTTCATGACAATGAATTCTCTCCTTTGCAAATCTAAGTCATCAGTTTACCCAATATTTTGCGCTCCGTCAATGCTTTACACTGCTCTGCTAAAGCAGTTTAGCATAAAAGCGCGGTATATTTTCCTGTTTATCGAAAAATATACCGCGCTTCTGAGCCCGTTTTCACTTCATTTTCCGCGTTTTCGCGTGATCTTCTGAAAAGTCGCACAGCTTTTCAGCGTGTCCGGCGTCTGCCCTTTGCTGTCCGGCGGCCGGCTGACCAAAGTCCCAGCGCCGCGCGGCCAAACTCAAACAACCGCTCAAAAAACCAGATGACCGACGGCGTCAACAGCAGGAACACCACGATGACCAGCCCGGACTGGAAGTCCAGCGGCGTGAGCTGGAAAAACGATCCGAAACTCAACACCGCCACGGCAAACGCCGCCGTCATGGAGCCGATGAGCAGCCACCGTTTCCAGTCCATGGGCCGGGAAATGTAGTACAGCACCAGCAGGCCTACCTCGCCCATGATGACGGTGGCGAGGGTGGACAGCGTGGCCCGTTCAAAGGTAAAGGCCATGGTGAACAGCTCGATGCCCACGATGAGAAGGATGTTGGTCAATCCCCCGGGCAGCGCCCGGCGGAGGACGTTCTGCATGAATTTGCCACGAACCATCTCGTGGTTTGGCTCCAGAGCCAGCACGAAGGACGGGATTCCAATGGTCACCGCGCTGATGAGAGACAGCTGGATGGGCACAAAGGGATATGGGAAACCCGCGAACAGCGTGATAAGGGAAAGGAAGAAGGACATGATGTTCTTTACCAGATACAGTGCCGCAGAGCGCTGGATGTTGTTGATAACCCGCCGTCCCTCCTCCACCACATGGGGCATGGAGGCAAAGTTAGAGTCCAGCAGTACCACCTGTGCTACTTGACAGGCGGCCTCCGAGCCGGAAGCCATGGCGATGCTGCAGTCCGCATCCTTGAGGGCCAGCACGTCATTGACGCCGTCACCGGTCATGGCCACGGTGCGGCCCGCCTTCTGGAGCGCCTTCACCAGCTTGCGCTTCTGGTCCGGCGTCACCCGGCCGAACACAGTGTAATCCCGCACCGCCCGGGCGTAGTCCGCGGGATCTTTAAGCGTGGCCGCGTCCACGTACCGCTCCGCCCCGCTGATACCCGCCTGCATGGCCACCTGTGAGACGGTGGCCGGGTTATCACCGGAGATAACCTTGATGGCCACCCCCTGCCGGGCGAAATACCGGAAGGTCTCCGGCGCTTCCGGCCGGATAGGGTTGCTGATGATTACCAGCGCCACCGGGTCAATGACGCCGGTGAGGGTGCCCTGCGTAGGCGGCGTATCGCACTTGGCAACCAGCAGCACCCGGCAGCCCTCGTTCTGATAGGGCGTAGCCAGCGGCTCCAGCAGGCTGTACTCACTGCCCAGAATGAACTCCGGCGCGCCGATGACATAGGAACCCTGTCCCCGGAACACTACGGCAGACCACTTTGTGGCAGAGGTGAAGGGCACGGTGCGTTCTACCGGCCAGCGGGAGGGCTTGTTGAACCGAGCAGCCATGGCCCGGGCCGTATCGTTGTCCGCATCAAGTGCGGTGTAGCAGGCGTTGAGAATGTCCTCCACCCGCTGCTTGGGGTACTCCTCCTCATCGAGGTACACCACCTCCCGGACGTTCATCTCCGGCTGGGTGATGGTGCCGGTCTTATCCACGCACAGCACATCTACCCGGGCCAGCGTCTCGATAGCGCTCATCTCGTGAACCAGCGTCTTCCGCTGGGCAAGACGCATGACGGACACCGCCAGCGCCACGCTGGTCAGCAGGTACAACCCCTCCGGGATCATGCCGATGAGGGCGGCCACCACTGAGGGGATGACCTCGGTAAAAGTGTTTTTCTGAACAAAATACTCGTTGCAGAATAGAGCCACGCCGATGGGAATCAGGGCGAAGCCGATGACCCGAATCAGTCGATCCAGCGACTGCATCATTTGGGACTTGTTCACGCCGGTGTCCGCCCGGGCCTTCTGGGCCAACCGGGAGGCGTAGCTCTCTGCACCCACCTTATCCATTCTGGCCCTGCACTTGCCGGAGACAATGAAGCTGCCGGACAGCAGCGGGTCGCCTGGGTTTTTGATGATGGCGTCCGCCTCGCCGGTGAGCAGAGCCTCGTTGACCTGCACCTGACCGGACAGCACCGGACCATCGGCAGGAATCTGGTCACCGGCAGACAGCTCCACGATGTCCTCCCGAACCAGCTTGTGGATGGGCACAGTGCCCATCTGCCCGTCACGTACCACCTTGACCTTGGTCTCCGCCAACAGGTTCAGCTTGGCAAGGGTCGCCCGGGAGCGCAGCTGCTGGATAATGCCAATGAGGGAGTTGACGATAGCGATGACCAGGAAGGCCATGTCGGTAAAGCTCCCCGCGATAATGAGCAGCACCGCCAGCACCACGAACACCAGGTTGAAAAAAGTCAGTGTGTTCTCACGGATAATCTGCCGGGTGGTCTTGGTGTTCGGATCCTCCGCCTGATTGCCGTACCCGTTCCGGAGCAGCTCCGCCACTTGCGCCGAGGTAAGCCCCGTCTTGGGGTCCGGAAAGAAGCGCTCTATCCGGCGGGGGGCGGCCTCCTCCGTCTGTGTCTCCCCTGTCGGGGCCTCTTCGTCCCGGCGCGGCCGCTCCTCATCCTGTGGTTTCATTTGTCGTTGAAACATAGTACGATTCCTTCGCTCTCCAAATTTCCACCAGTATACCCCATTTTTCGTCGGACGTAAAGAAAGCTTCCCTTAATATTTTGTTAATTTTTCTGTCAAACTCCTTACTATTTCCCGCATAAACCGTTTAGAACCTCACGTTTTTCCGTGTTTCTGGTCACTTTTCTCGCTGCGTCAAAATTCATTGGCTTTCGCGCCGACAGCACACGCCTGCGCCGCAAAAAATTATTTGGAAATTCTCTTTACAAATCGTTTTTTTCTGTTATAATAAATAAGCACGTTTGAAAAAGCCAAGTAAATATGGGCCTATAGCTCAGTTGGGAGAGCGTTCGGTTCGCATCCGAGAGGTCGAGGGTTCGAATCCCTTTAGGTCCACCAAATCAAGATAATCCGAACCTTAGACCAATCGGTCAGGGGTTCGGATTATCTGTTTTATTGAGCGCGATGCCCTTCTTTTCTGCCGGCGGCAGATAAAGCACATTATTACACTGCCGATGAGGTGGACATTTCCGTTGATAACTGCAGAAAACGGCCGGAATGACAAAACGCCATTCCGGCTGTTTTAAGTTATGGGTTCAGTGCCAGGCGTTTCTGCCTTCCGGCAACGCCCGGGTGTCCTTCCGGATCATCACCGCCGCATACACCGCCACCAGCAATTCCGTGACCGGCATGGCAAACCAGAGAGCATCCGCACTGACCGCAACCGGGAGAATCATGATCAGAATACCACTGATGACAAGCCCACGGGCCACCGACACCACAAAGGCGGCCGCGTGTTTCATGATGGCCTGAAAATAATAGGTGGAAAAAATGTTGAACGGCAGCAGCAGGAACGACAGCGCGTAGGTTCGGACGATGGCGGGAGCCATTTCGAGAATTTCCGCCGTGGGTGCCATGAATATGCGGATGTAGACATTTGGAAAAGCCATGCTCAGCGCTGTCCAGAACACACCGAAAAACGCCGTGGTCCACAACGCCAGCCGGAGGGTCTCCCGAATGCGCTCTCCCCTGCCTGCGCCGAAGTTGGTGGAGATAATGGGCTGTGCTGCCTGACCGACGCTGTAGGCGCAGCACTGGACAAAGGTGCTGACCTGAATAATCGGGCCATAGATGGCCAGCGCGCTGGACCCGAGGTATTTCATGATCTGACGGTTGAACAGTACCGTCAGGATACCCATCGCCACGTCAATGAAAAAGGTGGAAAAACCGGTGACGGAAATCTCCCGGAGCTTCCCGAGCAGCCGCTCGGGCTTTACCAAGCGGAGAGTGTTCTTCCGTTTGAAAAAGTGCGTCAGCATCACAAGAAACGAAATACCGGAACCGATGGCCGTCGCAAGGCCCGCGCCGAAGATGCCCATGTCGCAGGTGAACACAAAGAAGTAATCGCCGAAAACATTGAAAATACCGCCGGACAGCACACCAAGGGTGGCAAGTCCCGGATCCCCATCGTTCCGCAGAAAAGCAGCCAGCATCTGGTTGAACAGGAACAGCGGGAACACGTACCCCACCGGCCGCATATACCGCTGTGCCAGCACCAGCAGCGACTCGTCTGCGCCGAAAAAAGTCAGAACCGGCCGCTCAAAAATCATGATCACGGCCCACGACAGAGCTGCCAACGCCGCCGCGCCGATTACTGCCGCCGTGAAGTATTGGTTTTCGCTGCCGTCGCCTTCTCCGCCGCTGCCGCGCCTTGTGCTGAAGATAACGCTTCCTCCGATCCCCACCAGCAGGCCGAGGCTGTATATGATGTTCCACACCGGCGCCACCACCGCCAGCGCCGCCGTGCCCTCCGGCCCGTGGTATTGCCCCACCATCGCCGTGTCCACAATAGAGTAGATCGACGTGATCATGGCGCTGCCGAAGGCAGCAGACAGGTATCTGAAATAGATTGGCTTGATCCTTCCGTTCAGAAAATCCATGCTGAATTCCTCCTTTTGACGTAAAAAAAGCCGGATAAGAAGCAGACATTTCAGTCTGTCTCTTATCCGGCTGCTGTTTCCTGAGAACAGCCCGCCCTCCGAGCGAACGAAGATATTTTAGCGACCTGTTCGCCGTTTGTCAAGCCGTGATGGAAAGTTTCTTTTCCGTCCGACATATTGCTCAGCCCGCTCGTATATGTATAGCGGGGGCGCGTCAAGCAGATGATTGACGCGCTCATGCTCTTTAACCTCGTTTTTGAATAAGTGCCGCCCCCCATCGCAGGCTGCACCTATTCTATTTCAGCTCCGCCGTAAATTCAATCAGGTCTCCCCTGACCTCCGCGTGAATGGAGCCCCTGTGCCCCTCGGCAATGCCCCGGGCGATGGACAGGCCGATTCCGAAGCCGCCGATCTCGCTGCGGGACGGATCGGCCCGGTAGAATCGGTCGAACAGCCGGGCGGCGTCAATGTGCTCCGGGTCGGTACAGCGGTTGGATGTGCGCAACACAACTCCCCGTCGGGCCTTTTCCAACGAGACGGTGATGGGCGTATCCGGCACGGCGTATTTCACTGCGTTGTCCAGCAGGATGGACACCATCTGCCGCACGGCGTACTCGTCCCCCCGGTACGTGATGCCGGGAGCCACGGAGATCTCCAGCTCGTGCTCTTTCGACCGGGCAAAGTCCCGGAAGGACTCCGCCGTCTCCTCCACGGCGTCGCTGACGGCAAAGTCCTCCATATTCAGCGGAGAGTCCTCCTCGTCCATCCGGGACAGCGCCACCAGCGAGTTCACAAGTTCCGTGAGTTTTTCCGTCTGGGTCTGCGCCTTATCGATCCACTTCTGCTTTCCCGTCTCCATCTCCAGCACCCGGAGACTGGTGGCGATGACGGTGATGGGCGTCTTTAATTCGTGGCTGGCATCGGTGATGAACTGCTTCTGCTGCCGGGCACTGCGCACAACCGGGTCGATGGCCCGGCGGGACAGCAACACTACCATCAGAAACACCAGCAGGATGCACACCGTGTCCGCCGCCAGCGACCAGAGCAGCACCATCCGCAACGACCGAAGCTCCTGATAGCAGTCGAGAAAAATGGCCATATTGCGGTCATCCCCGTTGTTGGCCACGTACATACGGTAGCTGCCGTAATAGCTGTACCCCTCCCCTCGGGCGATGGCGACAGCAAGGTATTCCTGAATGTCATCATCGGTAACGGAGGCAATACTATCAAGATCCGCCTGTATCAGTTCGCCGCTGTCAGTGTAGTACAGAACGAAAAAGCGGGTGGAAAAGGGCGTTTCCGCTGTAAACGGCCCGTCCCGCCGGGCAAGCTTGTCGTCCGGAGGGTCCTGCGGGGTCTGGGCACCGTCCGTGCCGTCAGGCGGCGCGGAAACGCTGCCGGAATCATCCGGTGGAAAAACACGCCCGCTTGGAATGGTGCCCTTGTTCTCATAGATGAGGGTCAGTGTCTCCTTCAGGTCAGAGTCGGTGGAGATGTAGTTCGCCGCATTCAGAATGACGGTCAGCAGCAGCATCACCGCTGTCACTGACAGCATGGCGATGAGAATGAAGCGGTTCCGCAGACGTTTGATCATACGTCCTCCTCCAGTGCGTAGCCAAGCCCCCGGTTGGCCCGGAGAGACACCCGGGAGCCAATGGACCGCAGCTTTTTCCGCAGATTAGAGACATTCACCCACACCACGTTGATCTCGGCCTCGTTGTCCCAGCCCCAGACCTTTTCCATGATACGCTCCGCGGAAAACACCTGCCGGGGAGCGCGCATAAACAGTTCCATGATCTGAAACTCCCGGCCGCTGAGCCGAATGCTCTTCCCGCCGCAGTCCAGCACCCCGCTGTCCGGATCCAGCGTCAGGTCGCCGTAGGCCAGCACCGTGGGCTGATAGGCTTCACTGCGGCGGAGAATGGCCCGCACCCGACTCAGGAGCTCGTCGGGGTCGAAGGGCTTGGGCAGGTAGTCGTCCGCCCCGGCGTTAAAGCCGGTGATGCGGTCGCTCTTCTGTCCCTTGGCGGTGAGCATCATGATGGGCGTTTTCACGCCCTCCGCCCGGAGCCGCTCCAGCACCTGAATGCCGTCCATTTTCGGCATCATCACGTCCAGGATCACCGCGTCATATTCCCCGGTGACGGCATATTCGTATGCATCAAGACCATTGTAGACGGCGTCCACGGTAAAACGGCTCTTTTCAAAAAAGACCGTCAGTGCTTCCGCCAGATCCAGTTCGTCCTCCGCAATCAGCAGCTTCATTTCTCATCACTCCAGCATGTTCAGCGTTTGGATACAGTATAGGAAATCAGCCCGGAAAAATCAACACCAGTCACAACGCATCATGTGTCTGCTCCCGGCCGCAGACAATGTTCAGGTTGCCGTTGCGGCAACGCAGCGCATCGATGAACTCCTTGGGAATGCTGCCCTGCGGCAGGGTGATGCGATACTCCAGCTCGTACATGGTACCCATGTTGCTGGTCTTGACCCGGACAAGGGTATGAGTGCGGGTGTACTTAGTGAAGATGTCATCGAACAGGCCCTCATAGTCGAGATTTTCCGGAATAGTAATCTTCAGAACCCGATCCGCCTGGGATGGCTGGCCAAAGTGCACCGCCGTCAGGAGCAGCAGCACGGCGGAGATGATGACAAAGGCCAGCACCGCAAGACCCACAAAGCCCATGCCGTCGGCAAGGCCAATGGCCATGGCCAGAAACAGCACTCCAATCTCCCGGGCGGTGCCGGGGGCGGAACGAAACCGCACCAGCCCAAAGGCTCCTGCCACGGCGACGCCCGCGCCAAGGTTTCCGTTGACCAACATTATGATGATCTGCACCACAGCGGGCAGGATGGCAAGCGTCACGGCGAAGCTCTGAGTAGAGTGGGAGCGAAACATCCCCACAAGGGCAATGCCCACCCCAAGCAGCAGCGACGTCAGCGTACAGATAAGGAACACAGGGAGCGTCAGCTCCGTTCCGATGATGGATTCAAACACAGTCAAACGTCTCCTTTTTGAGATATTCCGCCTGTCGCGGCAGAATGAAATTCATGTAGCAGGTTCCGTATTTGGAAAAGGATGTAGGGTATGCCCCGGCCACGGCCAGCAGGCGGCTAAGCCACAGGGGACTTGCCCCGGGGATCTTGATCTCCATGAGCACCTGACCATCCGGGATGATGGGCGCGCCATGATTGCCCAGGCGGAGATTCACGTCCGTATCTCGCCAGCGCAAACCGGTGTCGAAGGTTATGCGCAGCTCCGGGTCATCGATGCCCACAAAGGCCAGCCGGTCGTAGCCAATGAACACCTTGGGAACGGTACTGTAAAAGGACTGGAACCAGCCGATCTCCCGCCCGATCTGACCGAAGCCGTCCTCCGGAAGCTCACCCCGCAGAAGGGGCTCCGCCTGATTGACAGGCACGGTGACCCGACGCTTGTACACCACGCCGTCGTATTTTTTCTTCAGCTCCACAAACACGCTTCCGTCCGACGCCGGAACGCCGTAACTGCGCACCCGCAGCTTTTCCTTGTAGACCGGCTTTTCGACGGACGCCCGGATCAGCCGCCAGTCATCCGTGTCATAATAGACGTTGCAGATGGTGTATTCGCCGTAGGCATCCGCCTGCATGTACGGCCGCATCTCGTCCAGCAGAAACCGCTGCTGGATCGGGGTAAGCATATACTTTTTTTCATACCGCTCAAAGCAACTTTGGATTTTGTCCGCCATGGTGTTCTCCTCCTTTGCTTCCCATGATAAAGGCGCATCCTAAAAGCTGCCTAAAGAAAAAAGTTTCGCCCCTTTAAGTTTTCTTTAGGCAGACCGGATATGATAGAGCCAATCTCAGATGGGGCGGAATCGCTTCCGGAAGGCTGCCGCTTTAATAGCAGCAGCATCATCCCAACAAGGGCAAGGAAGGTCATTTGTATGAAAATAAGGAATGTACTCTCCCTCTTCGCCGCTGCGGTGATGGCGTTTTCCTTCGCCGCCTGCGGCGCGCAGGAAAGCTCCGACAGCACGGTTGAAACGGATGTCACTGCCGCATTCGTATTCTCTGACAGCGGAATCACCGTCTCCGGCGGGGACAGCGGCTATGACATTGACGGCACCGCCCTCACCATTGAAAGCGCGGGCACCTACGCCGTCTCCGGCAGCTGTGCCAACGGCTCCATCAAGGTCAAAAAAGGCACCATCGGCGTAACGCTGGTGCTTGAGGGACTGACTCTCACCAGCGCCGATACCGCCCCCATCACCTGCGGCAAGTCCACAGAGGTCACCATTCTGGCTGCCAGCGGCACGGAAAGCACCCTGACCGACACCGAGCAGAACAACGACGGCAACTACCCCGATAACGGCAGCGCAGAAAACGCCGTCATCAAATGCAAGGACGGCTCCGACGTCACAATCGGCGGCAGCGGCACGCTGAATCTCGAGGCCAACGGCAAAAACGGCATCAAGTCCGGCCAGACCACCGACGAGGACGGAGATGCGTCCCTCACCATCCGGGATTTGACGCTGAACATCAGCGCCTTCGTCAACGATGCCATCAACGCCGAACAGCTGCTGGTCATCGAAAACGGTACCCTTACCATTGACGCCGAAGATGACGCCATTCACTGCGACCTCGTCACGACCATTGGTGAGACAGGCACTGACGGTCCGGTCATCACCATCACCAGGAGCTGCGAGGGCATTGAAGCGGCTGAACTTAACATCTGCTCCGGCTGCATCAGCATCATCTCCTCCGACGATTGTCTGAACGCCGCCAACTCCGACCTGAGCGGCTACTCCTTTACCATAAAAATCTCCGGCGGCGTCATCAACGCCTATACCTCCGGCGGCGACGGCTTCGACTCCAACGGCGACCTGACCATTTCCGGCGGCACGGTGTCCGTCTGGACAGCCAACACCGCCGACAACCAGCCCCTGGATGCCGATGGCACCATCATGATTTCCGGCGGAACTGTGCTGGCCGCGGGGGGCAACGGCGGCATGGGGATGAATCTGAACGCCAGTCAGCCCTGCCTGATTTTCGGCTCCTCCGGCGGCATGGCGAACAGGCTGTCGGGTTTCCAGGTCAGGACAGCGGCAGTCAGACCGATGGTGCTCAGGTCGGCGGCAGCGACAGCTCCGCCGCCCCCGAAATCGGCACTGCC
>CAYNEH010000006.1:11820-21009 GCA_964396195.1 uncultured Oscillospiraceae bacterium | reverse complement strand
TTTCTCCCTAAGTGATTCTTTGCCTACTTTCTGTTCACACAGAAAGTAGGTCGCCAACAGGCGAAACCTGTTTCTCTTTTCTTCTTTCGAAAGAAGAAAAGCGGTTCAAAGGGCTTTGCCCTTTGGATCAGGAAATATCTGCGAGATCCAGATATTTGTACCCATTGTCGGCAATATGGTTTTTCCGTCCCTGCAGATCGTCGCCCAGCAGCAGGTCAAAGACCTGCGCGGTGCGCTCCACATCCTCCGGCATGATCTTGATGAGCCGGCGGGTCTCCGGGTTCATGGTGGTCAGCCACATCATGTCCGGCTCGTTCTCGCCCAGGCCCTTGGAGCGCTGGATTTCGAACTTCTTTCCCTCGCCCTCCAGCTTGGCGGCAATGTCGCTGCGCTCCTTGTCGGAGTAGGCGAACCACGTTTTTTCCTTGCAGGTGATCTCATACAGCGGGGACTCGGCGATATAGACGTAGCCCTTTTCAATGAGCGTCGGGGTCAGGCGGTAGAGCATGGCCAGAATCAGCGTGCGGATCTGGAAGCCGTCCTCGTCGCCATCGGTGCAGATAATGATTTTGTTCCAGCGGAGATTGTTCAGGTCGAAGGCGTTGAGCTCCTTGTTGCTCTTGGACTGAACCTCCACGCCGCAGCCCATGACCTTCAGCAGGTCGGTGATGATCTCGCTTTTGAAAATGCGGGCGTAGTCCGCCTTCAGGCAGTTGAGAATCTTGCCCCGGACGGGCATGATGCCCTGAAACTCCGCGTCACGGCTGAGCTTGACGGCGCCCATGGCGGAGTCACCCTCCACGATATACAGCTCCCGGAGGGACACGTCCTTGGTGCGGCAGTCCACAAACTTCTGCACCCGGTTGGAGATGTCCAGCGAGCCGGACAGCTTTTTCTTGATGCCCAGCCGGGTCTTTTCCGCCGTCTCCCGGGAGCGCTTGTTCACCAGAACCTGCCCGGCGATTTTTTCCGCGTCGAAGGGGTTCTCGATGAAGTAGACCTCCAGCTGGCTGCGGAGGAAGTCGGTCATGGCTTCCTGCACGAACTTGTTGGTGATGGACTTTTTCGTCTGGTTCTCGTAGCTGGTCTGGGTGGAAAAGTTGTTGCTCACCAGCACCAGCGCGTCCTGCACGTCGTTGAAGGTAATCTTGCTCTCCGTCTTGGTGTACTTGCCGTTCTGCCGCAGCCAGGCATCAATGGCGGAGACGAAGGCGGACTTCGCGGCCTTTTCCGGCGCGCCGCCGTGCTCCAGCCACGAGGAGTTGTGGTAGTGCTCGATGACCTGCACCCGGTTGGAGAAGCAGAAGGACACCGACAGCTTGACCTTGTACTCCGGCTTGTCCTCCCGGTCCCGGCCCCGGCGCTCCGTCTGCCAGAACACCGGCTGGGTCAGCGGGTCGTCCCCCGCCAGCTCCCGGACATAGTCGATGATGCCGTTTTCGTAGAGGAAATCCTGTGTTTCGAACTTGCCGCCCACCTGATCCCGGAGCCGGAAGGTGACGCCGGCGTTGACCACCGCCTGCCGCTTGAGGGTCTCGGTGTAATAATCCAGCGGGATGTCGATGTCGGTGAACACGTCCAGATCCGGCTTCCAGCGGAAGCGGGAGCCGGTCTTTTTCCGGTCGGCGGGCTCCTTCTTCATGTCGCCCACGATTTCGCCCTTTTCAAAATGCAGGGTGTACTTGAAACCGTCCCGGTAGATCACCGCGTCGAAGTACTCACTGGCGTACTGCGTGGCGCAGGAGCCGAGACCGTTGAGACCCAGCGAGTACTCGTAGTTGTCGCCGTCGCCGTTTTTGTACTTGCCGCCGGCGTACAGTTCGCAGAACACCAGTTCCCAGTTGTAGCGCCCCTCGGCCTCGTTCCAGTCCACCGGGCAGCCCCGGCCGAAGTCCTCCACCTCGATGGACTTGTCGGCGTACCGGGTGACGATGATCTCCCTGCCGTGACCCTCCCGGGCCTCGTCGATGGCGTTGGACAGAATTTCAAAGACCGCGTGCTCGCAGCCCTCCAGCCCGTCGGAGCCGAAAATGACCCCCGGGCGCTTGCGCACCCGGTCCGCGCCCTTCAGGGAGGAAATGGACTGGTTATCATATTCCTTTTTGGGATTTGCTTTTGGCATGACTGCACCTACCTATAGAAAGACATATCAAATCACTTTAGTATACCGCAAAGAGGGCTGTCCAGTCAAGAAAACCGCGCGGGCTTTTTCCCGTCTGACAAAATGGGACAGCTTTCGGTGCCGGGGTGTCCGGGGTTCGGCCTGCTGCTCATGACCCGGTGGGCACTGCGGCGGCGGATATTCATGCGCAGCCGCGCAAATGGGGCAGAGAGGGCCGGGAGTTCTCTGACGCAACAGAAATTTAACATTTGGGAGGGCACACGGATATTTACAGAAAAGGCCCCGATATGGTATGATGACAAATCATAGCCGGGGCAAAAAACGCACCCGGCCGCGTACGCAGAAAAAGGATGGTGAGAGATGCCATGCGCTCCAGGCGATACGGCACCAATCGGGTCTACCACGGCAGACGGAAGGCCAGCACGCCGCTGGTCGTGCTGATTGTCGTGCTGGCCGTCCTGCTCATCGCGGGACTGGCCTTTCTTTTGTTCATGGGGAAATACATACAATATACCGATGACGGGGTGAAGCTGGTGCTGCCGTGGCGGCAGGAGCAGGAGAGCGAGACTGCCCCGTCCCCCGACGTGTCCGACCTCATTATCACGCTGGAGCCAACCCCCAGCCCCACCCCGGCGGCGGATGCGTCCACGCGGGTCATCTCGGCCCTTGAGGTGACGGCGGAGGACATCACCGGCGGCCGGGCGGCAGAGCTTGCGGCACAGGCCGGGGCAGACGCCCTGGTGGTGACGGTGAAGGACGAAAAAGGTGTGCTGGCGTGGTCATCGGCGGTGCCCCTCGCTCAGGAGGACATGAACGGCAACGCGGACTTCAGTGCGGCGGTGTCCGACCTTGATGCGGCCGGGGACCTGTGGCTGGCCGCCCGTCTGCCCGCCTTCCGGGATCTGTGGGCCAGCGTCTACAATAAGAGCCAGGCCCTCACCACCGGCTCGGGCAAGCTGTGGTATGACTCCGGCGGCATCTCGTGGCTGTCCGCCGCCAATGAGGACGCCCGGGCGTATCTCACGTCCCTGTGCACGGAGCTTGCGGAGCTGGGCTTCGACGAGATTGTGCTGGAGCGGGCGGGCTTCCCTGACAGCGGCAAGCTGTCCGCCATCGCGGCGGACGCAAACTACCCCGCCGCAGAGGCGCGGGAGGCTGCCGTGACGGAATTCCTGTCCGGCCTTGCGGAAGCGCTGGCGGAAAAGGGCGTGGTGCTGTCCGTGCTGGCGTCGGAGCAGGATGTGACCGCCGGCGGAGACTCCGGCCTTACCGCCGGGGCCATGGCGGCGCTGGGCCGGGTGTGGCTCACCGGAAGCGCCGATCCGTCGGTCTGTGCCGCAGCGCTGACGGATGCGGGCATGGAAAATGCCCGGTCCCGGCTGGTGCTCACCGCCGGGGCGGAGGACTGGTCCGGCAGCCGGGCCGCGCTGAACGAGGGATAACCGACAGAACGCAGGAAAGGAAGACCCAATGACTGAGCACAAGCAGGAGAGGAAACGGGCGCCTGCCTACGAGGGCACTTTACGCAGCCATATGATCACCGTCCCCCGGTGCATTGCGGAGTGCTCAGGTATCCGGGTGTTCGGGCGGCGGATCAAGTCGCTTGCCTTTACCACCGACGTGCCCATCATCGCCACGGGCGGCCCCACGGAGGAGGACATTTTGACCACCATCCGGGCGGGGGCTAACGCCATCACCTACACCCCGCCGTCCAGCGGCGAGCTGTTTGCCCGCTCCATGGAGCGCTACCGCCGGGAGGCGGAGATCATTTGAAAAGATTTTTTGACACTTTTTTCGAAAAGACAAAGGAAAAGATTGTTAAAATTATAAAAAAGCCGTAGAAAACGGACTTTTTTGACGGCGCGGAGACTCTCCGCGCCGTCTTTTTTTTTCATAAATTTTTTTCGGAGCATTAAATAAATAGGTATGAAATCTGAAAAAGTTCTGAAAATGTGTAGAGCGACGAAGATGAAGTCACTTTATTTTGATAAAAAGAGTGTCAAATAATTAACGGGACAGAAAAAAACAGTTGCTTTCGCTTGACAAAAGTGCTACATTTTTTTCATAATCGGGGGAAAGTTCGAATTGGCTAAAATTGTGGATTTTAATAGTTGAAAGAAGGTGAAAGTATGGCGTTTCAGGACATTCAGAAGGTGACCGAAACTGAGCAGGTTACCCGGACAAAAAAAGCAGAGGCTCAGGCCGAGGCAAAGCAGATTGTTGCCGCGGCGAGGAAAGCCGGTGAGGCCGCAGTGAACGAGGCCCGGGCCAACGCAGAGGGGCAAGTTCGGGAGTTGATGGCTCAGGCGGAAAAGCTGGCCGGCGAGGAGACCGAAAAAACGCTGGCAGCCAACGCCGAGGCCTGCAAGGCGATGCAGGCTCAGGCGGAAAAGCGTCTGGATCAGGCGGCTGACCTCATCGTGAGAAGGGTAGTGAATCTCTGATGGCCATTGTGAAAATGAAACACCTGCGGCTGTTCGGACTGCGGTCTGACCGGGAGGAGCTGCTCCGGCAGCTCCAGCATCTGGGCTGCGTGGAGGTCGGGGAACCGGCCATCGACCTGTCCGATCCCGAATGGGCCGGCCTGACCCGCCCGGACGGGCAGGGGCTGTCGCAGGCAAAGGAACAGAGCGCCGCCGTCGGAAGCGCGCTGGAAACCCTGAAAAAGTATGTACCGGCAAAGGACGGGATGTTCCGGAAGCGTCCGGAGCTGACCGAAGCGGAATTTTTTGACAAGGCGGACTATGCCGCCGGGCTTGACACCGCAAGGCACATCAACGACGCAGAGCGCCGAATCAACACCCTGCGGGCCGACCGCAGCAAGATGGAGGCTCAGCGGGCATCGCTGGCCCCGTGGTCGGCGCTGGATGTGCCGCTGGAGATGACGGGGGACGGGACCCTTTCCGTGATCTTCGGCACCATCCCGGCCCGGGCGGATTTCGCCGCCATGGAGGGGGCGGTTCTGTCCGCCGCGGACATGGCATCCCTCACCGACGCCGGAGCCGACCGGGAGCTGCGCTACTTCCTGCTGGTGTGCCACGCCAGCGTGGAGAGCGCCTGCACCGAGGCCATGCGGCCCTACGGCTTCTCCCGGGCCAATCTCAAGGACTGGACGGGGACGGCGGAGGACAACATCCGGGATCTGGACGGCAAAATGGCCGCGCTGGACGCTGAGATGGAGTCGGTCAAGGCGGAGATCGTCGCCTGCGGCGACCGACGGGAAGCGCTGCTGCGCTGCGCGGACCGTGCGGCGCAGGAGATCGCGCGGGAGGAGGCCAAGGGCCGCCTGCTGGACACGGAGGACGCATTCTTCCTCGAGGGCTGGGTGCCTGCGGAGGATGAGAGCCGTCTGACCGCCGTGCTGAGCCGGTACGCCTGCGCGTGGGAAACCCGGGATCCGGAGACAGAGGAATACCCCGCGGTGCCGGTGAAGCTCAAGAACAACTGGCTGACCCGGTCGCTGAACATGGTCACCGAGATGTACTCCCTGCCTGCCTACGACGGCGTGGACCCCAACCCGCTGATGGCGCCTTTCTTCATCCTGTTTTACGGCATCATGATGGCGGACATGGGATACGGCCTGCTGATGATGCTCGCCTCGGTAATCGTGCTGAAAAAGGCGCGGCCCAAGGGCGGGATGCACAACTTCTTCATGCTGCTGGGTCTGTGCGGTGCGAGCACCTTCATCATGGGAGTGCTGACGGCGGGCTTCTTCGGGGACTTCCCGGCGCAGCTGGTGAAGCTCATCAACCCGGACAGCACCTTTGAGTGGTTCTGGCCGGCGCTGTTTACGCCGCTGAACAACACGCTCCAGATTCTTGTGGGCGCGATGGCCCTCGGCGCAGTCCAGATCATCACCGGCATGGTGGTCAGCTTTGTGGAAAAGCTCAAAAACGGCGAGGTCATGGACGCCGTCTGGGAGGAGCTGACGTGGTGGATCGTGTTCGCCGGCGTGGCGCTGGCCATTCTGGGCGTGACGAAAATCGTGCTCATCGTGGGCGGTGTCATGGTGGTGGTCGGCTCCGGCTGGAACGCCAAGGGCTTCGGCAAGGTGACGGCTATCTTCGGCTCCCTTTACAACCATGTGACCGGGTACTTCGGGGACATTTTGTCCTACTCCCGCCTCATGGCACTGATGCTGGCCGGCTCGGTCATCGCTCAGGTGTTCAACACGCTTGGCGCCATCCCCGGCAACATCATCATCTTCTTCATCGTGTCCATGGCCGGCAACGCGCTGAACTTTGCGCTGAACCTGCTGGGCTGCTATGTCCACGATCTGCGTCTCCAGTGTCTGGAGTACTTCGGCAAGTTCTATAAGGACGGCGGAAAGCCCTTCCGCCCGCTGGACATAAACACCAAGTATGTAGACGTTGATACCGCGGAGTAAGCACCGCGGCCATCAGAATAAAATTTAAGGAGGAAATCATTATGTTTTTGGAGAATATCGGCGGACTGGCCATCGCGCTGCTGGGCGCGGGTCTCGCGGCCGCTCTGAGCGGCGTTGGCTCTGCCAAGGGCACCGGCATCGCCGGTGAGGCGGGTACCGGCCTCATCTGCGAGGATCCGTCCAAGTTCGGTAAGGTCATGATTCTTCAGGTCATCCCCGGCACTCAGGGCCTGTACGGCCTCGTGGTCTGGTTCTTCGCCATCTTCCGCATGGGCCTCATGGATGGCTCCGCCTTTGATATGACGCTGGTCGAGGGCTTCCGTTACTTTGCCGCCTGCATGCCCATGGCCCTCGGCGGTCTGCTGTCCGCCATCGCGCAGGGCCGCGTTGCTGCCGGTTCCATCAACATCCTTGCCAAGAAGCCTGACGACTGGTCCAAGGGCATGGTGCTGTGCATCACCGTTGAGTTCTACGCCATCCTGTCCCTGCTGGCCTCCATGCTGATGATCATCTACATCAGCGGCTGAGAACGGCATTACGACAGGAAAGGCGGTACCAGAGCATATGAACGGAATTGATAAGATCATCGGCCGCATCAGCGGCGATGCTCAGGCGGAGATTGACGCCATTTTAGCTCAGGCCAACGCCGAGGCGGCGGACATCACCGCCCAGTACGAGGCGCAGGGCAAGGCGGAGGCGGAAACCATCCTCGCCCGCGGGGAAAGGGCCGCCGCCGAGCGCGGGGAGCGCATGGCTTCCGTGGCTCAGCTTGAGTGCCGCAAGGCCAATCTGGCCGCCAAGCAGGAGGTGCTGGACAAGGCCTTCGAGGCGGCCAAGCAGAAGCTGCTGGCCCTGCCTCAGGACCGGTATATCGCCCTGCTGGCCGATCTGGCGGTGCAGGCGTCATCCACCGGTCGGGAGCAGCTCATTTTCTCTCCGGCGGACCGGGCGAGAGTGGGCAAGGCCGTAGTCATGGCCGCCAACGAGAAGCTGGCGCAGGCTGCAGCACCTAAGCTGCCCGACGAGGTCACCGACACCCGGGCGGGCGCACTGCTCAGCAAGGTGGTCACCGGCGCGTCCGCCGTCCTGAACGGCACCGCCATGCTGACCCTCTCTGAGGAGACCCGGCCCATGGAGGGCGGCTTCATTCTCAGCAGCGGCTATACCGAGGTCAACTGCACCTTTGGAACGCTCATCCGGCTCCAGCGGGACACGCTGGCCGCTGAAGTGGCCAAAGTGCTGTTTGACTGAGTATCCCCTTACAATGCTGTTGGAAAGGGGGAAAATACGTTGTCAAAGATCAGAGACGTGGACTACCTGACGCTGTCGGCGCGGATCCACGCCATGGAGACCCGCCTGCTCACCGAGGAGCGGATGGACCGGATGATCGACGCCCGGGACACCGACGAGGCCGCCAAGGTGCTGACCGAATGCGGGTACGGCGAGCTGTCCGAGCCCACCGGCGACGGGGTGGAGCGCATGCTCACCGAAGCGCAGGCGGAGCTGTTCCGGGATTTGGGGGGCTACGCCGTGGCCCAACCGATTATCGAGGTGTTCCGGTGCAAGTACGACTACCACAACGCCAAGGTGCTGGTGAAGGCCGCCGCGCTGGGCATGGAGCCGGGCGGCGCGGAGCACATGCTGCTCCCCGGCGGACGGTACGATCCCAAGGCCATGCTGGATGAATTCCAGCGGGGAGACCTGACCATGTGCGGCGACATCCTGCGCCGGGGCGTTTCCCGGGCGCGGGAGACGCTGGGTTCCACCGGCGACCCGCAGCTGGCCGACTTCATTCTTGACCGGGCCTATTTCGAGGAGCTGACCGCCCTCGCAAGGGCAGCGGACAGCGAATTCCTTCAGGGCTACGTGGCCCTGCTCATCGACGCGGCCAACCTGCGCTCCGCCGTCCGGGCTTCCCGGCTGGGCAAGGGCAGGGATTTCCTCGAGCAGGTGCTGCTGCCCGGCGGAACCGTGTCGGTGCAGACCATTTCCGCCGCGGGCGGACAGGGCGTGGACGGCGTGTTCCACGTGGGCCCGCTGGCACAGGCCGCCGAGGCCGGTGCGGCGCTGGCCGAGCCCGGTTCCGGCGCTCTCACTGAGTTCGAGCGCCTGTGCGACGACGCGGTGATGGAGTATCTGGGCGGCGGACGGCGGGTGGCCTTCGGCGAACAGCCGGTCATCGGCTATCTCTACGCCCGGGAGGCGGAGATGACCGCCGTGCGCACCATCATGAGCGGGCGGCTGGCCGGACTCTCCGGCGATGTGATCCGTCGGCGGCTGCGCCGCCCCTACGCATAAGGAGGGAGCGCAATGGCAAGCTATAAGATCGCCGTGCTGGGCGACAAGGACAGCGTGCTGGGCTTCAAGGCCCTGGGGCTGGACGTGTTTCCGGCGGAGACGGCGGACGGGGCCCATGAGATCCTCCACCGCATCGCGAAGGAGGACTACGCGGTCATTTACGTCACCGAGCAGTTCGCCGTCCAGCTGGAGGCGGACATCGCAAAATATAAGGACGCGCTCACTCCGGCCATTATTCTCATCCCCGGCAAAGAGGGGAGCATGGGCGTGGGCATGAGCAACATCCGAAAGGCGGTCGAACGGGCCGTCGGAGCGGATATATTATAAGAAGCGCGGAGGATAAGCACGCAGGGGAGCTTGGAACGAAGCGAGGACGAGCGAA